>JAEYZV010000377.1 GCA_023427865.1 Acidobacteriota bacterium | reverse complement strand
CGCCGGACGCACGCCGCTCGAACGCGACACGATGTACAACCTCGTCGGCGCGTAGCTCGATACGCCCGCCGGGACGCCTCTCCGCGCCCGCTGCCGCCGCCCGAATCCCCAATCCCCAATCCCGAGTCCCGAGTCCCGAGTCCCGAATCCCGAATGCAAGCCCGCCCGCCTTTCCGTGCGGCGCGATATGCCGCGTGCGTTAAGGCAGGCAGGAGGGGTCGTGCGGCACAGGCGCGTGTTGGCGGGACTCGTGATGGCCCTGGCGCTCTCGGGATGCGCCGCGCTCGACAAGTTGTCGGGTGAGGGTGAAGCGAAGCGGATCCGGCGGGTGGGGGAGTCGGCCGAGGCCCTCGTCCTGGAGATCCGCGACACCGGAATCACCGTCAACGACGACCCCGTCGTCGCATTCCGGCTGCGCGTGCGACCTCCCGGTGGTGCGCCGTACGAGGTGGAGACGCGGGGGCTCGTCGGGCGGCTCGACGTGCCGCGGATCCAACCGGGAGCCGTGCTCCCGGTTGCCGTCGATCCGCAGGATCGGATGAAGGTGGCGCTGGCGATCTACCGCGATCGCTGACCAGCGCCGCCTTCCGCCTCAGAACCGCATGCGCAGGCCGAGCCGGATCACGCGGCCGGCCGCGAAGCCTTCCGCGTTGCCCACCGTGTCGGCGCCGAGCACGGCCGTCGTGCCGTTGTTCTCGAGGTCGTTCAGCAGGTAGTCGGTCAGATCGACGAACCCGCCCGTGCCCAGACCCGGTACGAAGAACTGCGGGTGGTTGAAGGCGTTGTCGAGCATGGCCGTGAACTCCACCTGCATTCCGGACGTCCGGATCACGTCCTTGTAGAAGGCGAAGTTGGCAATCCACGTCCCGGGCCCCTTCAGGCTGCCCTTCTTCGCGTTGCCGAGCGTGCCGTCGGCGGGCAACCGGTAGGCCGTCACGTCGAAGAACCGCTCGCGCGACCCGCCGGAGTTGGGGTCGCCCACCACGTCGGGCCGCCACGACTCCCCGAACTGCCCGACGCCATCGAGGCCCACGCCGGTGTTGGCCGGATAGATCGGGTCGGTGCCCCAGACGTAGAACGGCGTGAGGTTGGGTCCCGAGCGCGCCTGCACGATCGACGACACCGTCCAGCCGCCGACGATCGCGTCGGCCCACGTCGGCATCGTCGAGCCTAACGTGCGCTCGTGGCCGACGGGGATGTCCCACGTGCTGTTGAGTACGAAGCGGTGCTTGACCACGTTCGGATCGGGCCCGCGGTCCTTCTCGATGTCGTACGGGTCGTACTGGATGACGCCGATCGTGCTGTTGCCGCTGTCGGGCGCGTTGCTGTCCGACCCGGCGAGCGTGTAGGCCGCGTTGAGCGCGAAGCCACGCCGCCAGCGGCGGTTGACCTCGATCTGCATCGCGTTGAACTGCCCCTCGCCGGCATTCGTGGTCATGTTCAGGAACGTGCCGTAGATCGGGTAGGGGAGGCGCGCCTGCGCCTCCGGGTCCTCGTAGATGTCGCCGAGCGGCACCGCGCTCGCCTGCACGCTGTTGGCCTCCCGCGTCACCAGCAGCTTCCGCATCGTCGAGCCGAGATAGCTGACGCGCAGGCCGAGGTCGCCGGGCAGTTCCTGTTCGAGCGTGAGGTTGTACTGGTAGATGTCGGGGCTCTCGAGGTTGATGTCGAGGCCCTGGTTGCCGAATCCCTGCGACGTGCTCACCGTCCCCGTCGTGAAGCCGTTCTGCAGCGTGCCGCGGTTGCGCGTGATGGAGTAGCGGAAGGGGTTGCGCGACATGATGTCGCGCGCGCCCTGTGCGGCACCTGTCGGGTGGAAGATGCCGAAGCCGCCGCGCAGGACCGTCCTTGCGTTGGCGCCGATACGGTACGCGAACCCGCCGCGCGGGCTGAAGTTGTTGCGGTCGGTCTTCATCAGGCCCGAGCCGACGCCCAGCGAGTCGGCCAGCAGCGTGCGGTCGAGTGCCTGCGCACCTGGCGGCAGCAGCGCCGCGACCTGCGCGTTGGGCACCACGTGGTGGCCGCCGTCGTCGAGCACGAAGTTGGCGAAGATGTCGTTGCGATCCACGAACACGCCGACGACTTCATAGCGCAGCCCGAGGAACAGCGTCAGCTGCGGGTTGATCTTGAAGTCGTCCTGGATGAACAGCGCCCAGTCGTTGGAGACGGTGTCCATCGGCTTGTCGCCGCGGGTATTGCGCTGTTCGCGCACCGTGTTGGGCATCCCGAGCAGGAAGTCGGCAAAGGAGTTGCCCGTGGCCCAGCCGGTGAAGTTGTACTGCCCCTTGGACTCGTTCGCGCCGGTGGAGTAGCCATCGCGGGCCATGTTGCGCGCGTAGCTGCCGCCGAAGCGCAGCGAGTGCCGCCCCTTCACCCACGTGGCGTTGTTGCTGATGGAGAAGGCAGCCTGATCGAGGTCGCGGAAGGTGTTCTGGCGCTGGTCGCGGATGTCGGACGGCCGGTTCGCACCGCCGAAGATGAACTGCGGGAAGCCGGGCACACCCTGCGCGAGTTCGGGCACCTCGATGCCCAGCGTCGCGCCCACCTGGCCGGCGACGTACTGGCTGCGGCGGTTGCGCACGTCCTCGCTGTACCCGGCGCGGAACTCGTTCACGACCGAGTTCGAGAAGATGCGCGTCCACCCGGTGGCGACCGTGACGGCCCTCGAGTCGCGCTCGAGGATGCCGAGGTTCGTCAGCCCGCCCCCACCGTTGCCGCCCGTGCTCTCGAAGGTGAAGGCGTCGGGATCGCGCCGCTGCCAGCTCACCCGGCCGAACAGCGAGTCGTTGCTCGTCAGCTCGTGATCGATACGGCCGTCGGCACGGTCGCGTGTGCGCGAGAGCGGCAGGATCTGCCGGTACGTGCCGTACCCGTTTGCCAGCGCCGGACGGTTGGCCTCGGGGTAGAACGTGCTCATCACGCGCTGCGCCGCCGGGTCGAGTCGATCGGCGGGAATCCTGTTGCCGGGGAAGGGCAGCCCGGTCTGCGGATCGCGAATCACGAAGTTGGCCGCCGAGAAGTCGCCGGCCCGCATCGCCGCGGTCGGGACGATCGCCTGCGCACCGCCGCCGAGCGCCTTCAGCCGGCTCCCTTCGTAGTTGCCGAAGAAAAACGTCCGGTTGCTCCGGATCGGCCCGCCGAGGCTGAAGCCGAAGCGATGGTCGTGCGTGTCCGAGTTGGGATCGTCGCGCGAGACGCCGTTGAGCGTCTGGGCATACGTCCGCGCGTTCAGCTCGTTGGCGTTGAAGTCGTAGAACGACGTGCCATGGAGCTCGTTCGATCCGCGCTTGGTCGAGACGACGACCCCGGCAAGCCCGCCGAACTCCGCGCTGTACGAATTGGAGAGCACCTGGACTTCGGCGATGGCATCGAGGCCCGGCGCGGCGTTGGACAGTTCGCCGAAGATGCCGGCCGAGGATGGCTGACCGTCCTGGATGTACGAGGCGCCGTAGGTGCGCCCGCCGAGGAACTGGATCGCGTCGAAGCCGCCGACGACGTTCGGGTTCAGCGTGAGGAAGTCCTGGACGTCGCGGCTGTTGCGGGGCAGGTCGCGCAGCTGTTGCGCGTCGAGGCCGCGCGCGATCGCCTGGCTCTCCACCGTGATGTTCTGGCCCTCGGCGACGACGGTGATGACGTCCTGCAGGTCGCCGACCTCGAGCAGCAGGTCCGCACGCGCCACCGAGGCGGCCCGGAGCAGGACGCCGGTGCGTCGCGTGGCCTTGAAGCCGGCGAGCGTGACGTCGATGGTGTACGTGCCCGGGCGCAGGTTGGTCACCTCGAAGAGGCCCTGCCCGTCGGTCACCACCTCGCGCGTCACGCGCGTGTCCTCGTCGGTGACGACGACCGTCGCTCCCGGGACGACGCTGCCCTGCGAGTCGGTGACCGTGCCGCGAATCGTGCCGAGCGTCGATTGCGCGGCGGCCGGCAGGGCGATCGCCAGCAAGGCCAAGGCAACGAGCGCGGCAGCGACGCGCCCATGCAGTGATCGAAAGACACACCGGGACAGCTGGGGCGTGCGGAGTCGAGACATTACAGGCCTTCTCCTGATGAAGCGCGGACCATGACTGCCGACCGTCCGTGGCGGACGGACTGCAGACAAGCGAGTTCCTAACTTTCGGTGGAATCCTATGTGATCCCGTGCGTAGTCGCAATGCGAGGCGTGACGAGGAGGGACGTAGAGGCAACTCAGCGGTGGCGTGTCGCCATCGCCTGCACATCACCAGTAGGTCGTCGCGCCCCGAACCGCGCGTGTACGGCGCAACAGGTAAGGGCGGGCGGACGATTCTCTCAGGGGACGCCGGTCAGCTGCCGACTCACCTCGCGGAGCTGACGGCGCGCATCGACGTCGGCCGCCTGCTGGTGCGGTGTGCCGACCTGTTGCCCGTTGAAGAACGTGCCGCTCGGCGCCTCGGTCGTCGCGATGGCGTGCATGACGGCCGCCGCCCCCTCGTCCACGGTGCTGCGAGGCGTGATGCCTCCGGACCGCACCATCGTCGTGTCCATGTACGTTGCCGGGTGCAGGGCGTACACGACGATGCCTCGCGGCTTCAGGGACTCGGCCAGGTCGCGGGTGAAGAGGACCTGTGCGAGCTTGCTTTGCCCATAGCCACGTCCAGGGCTGTAGCCGCGCGTGATCATCACGTCGGCGAAGTCGATGGGAGCGGCCGCCAGCGACGACACGTTGACGATGCGGGGCGCCCGCCCACGCTCGAGGCGCGGCAGCAGGCGGTGGGTGAGCAGGTAGCCCGCGAGGTAGTTCACGGCCATGTGCATCTCGTGGCCGTCGGCGCTGACCTTG
>JAEYZV010000342.1 GCA_023427865.1 Acidobacteriota bacterium | reverse complement strand
TGAAGCCGCTGGCCATCAGCCAGCTGCCTTCGGCGTACACGGTGGCGCCACCCGGCACCTTGTACTGGGTGACCACGTGATCGATGGCGCCGCTGAAGCGCGTCTGGCCGGAGGAAAAGACGCTCGTCGGCCGGCCGAACAGGAACTGCACGAAGTCGGTGTCGTGGATGTGCAGGTCGAACAGCGCCCCGCCCGAGTCACCGCCCTTGAAGTAGCTGTCGCGGCTCCAGCCCGGGGGCGAGGCCACGCGGCGGAACCGCGCGGTCAGCAACTGGCCGTACGTGCCCTCGTCTCGCAACTGCTTCAGCCAGGACCAGCCCGGCCAGAAGCGCATGCACATCGCCGGCATGAAGAACGTCGAGGCCGCGGCGGCCGCGTTGACGATCTCGCGCGACAGCGCGGACGTGCGCGCCAGCGGCTTCTCGCAGATGACGTGCTTGCCGGCGGCAAGTGCCGCGAGGCTCTGCGGCACGTGCAGCGGTGTCGGCACGCAGAGGTCCACGAGGTCCACCTCCTCGTCGGCCAGCAGATCCTCCAGCTTCTGGTAGGCACGCACCTGCGTGCCGAGGTCCACCGTGTCCGAGCCGGCGACGTTGCCCGCCACGCCTGCAAGCACGCCGTTGACCGGCTGGCGCACCGCATCGCACACGGCGACGATGCGCGCGTCGGGCAGCTTGCGGTACGCGTTGATGTGCGTGAGGCCCATGAACCCGAGGCCGACGACGCCGACGTTGACGGGGCGATCCATCGGCGTGCTCATGCCCGGACTCCCTCGACTCCCTCGACCAGCACGCGGGCGGCGTTGATGTCGGCCACGCGCGAGGTACCGGCCTCCCGTTCGATGCAGAGGTCGCCCGTGAAGCCGACCTCGTCGAGCGCTGCGAAGAACGCCGGCCAGTCCACCTGCCCCGTGCCGACGACGACCTCGTCGCCCCACTCGCCGGGCACCTTCGTGGCGATGCCGTCCTTCACGTGCACCTGCCCGATCCACGGACCGAGCGTCCGCACCGCCTCGATGGGGTCGCCCTTGTCGTAGAGGATCATGTTGGCCGGGTCGAAGTTGACGGTGAGCCCCGGGTGGTTCAACGACCGCAGCAGGTCGGCCAATGCTTCGGCCGTTTCCTGCCCCGTCTCGAGACCCACCTTGATGTCCTCGGCCCCGAACTCGTCTGCGACCTCACGGAGACGTCCTGCCAGCGTCGCGTAGGCAGGGTCGCGCTCGTCATGTGGCAGGAAACCGGCGTGGAACGTGACCAGGCGCATGCCGAGCGTCCTGGCGATCGGCACGGTCGCCCGGATGTTGGCGCGGTTCTGTTCCCAGGTCGCGTCCGGCGCGATGCCACCCGTGAGCCGGATGGTTTCCATCGTGGTGTAGTCCTCACCAACGGTGCGGAACATGCCCGACACCACCTCGATCCCGGCGTCCTCGAGCAGCGCGGGCGTGGCACCCCACGCCTCGGGCGACTCGCGCAGCGGGTCCAGATCGAGCTGGACGCGCCGCAGGCCGGTGGCCTGCACGGCGGCGATGAGTTCCTGCGGACTTGACGGTTGCAGCGACCAGCTGCAGACAGCGAGACGAGCAGCGAGAGATCCGTTCACGGGCTGATTAGAACGCACTCCTCACCCGGATCTCAACGGCTGGCGCGCTCGCCCCGCCCTAGGCCAGGGTCGCTGCGATGCCGCGCATGTACGCCAGCGACTCGAGCATCCCGCGCACCGGGTCGTCGGCGTTGCTCTCGTACTCGAGCGACACGTGTCCCGCGAACCGCGCCTTCACGAGCTCGCGGAAGACGCCGACGACCGGCAGCACGCCACGGCCGACCTCGACCTGGCTGTCGCGACTCGTCGTGTCGGTCAGGTCCTTGATGTGCAGGTCGAGCAGCCGCGGCCCGGCCGCGCTCACCGCCTTGACGACGTCGGCGCCGGCGCGGATGGCGTGACCGATGTCCATGCACACGCCCATCCGCGGGTCGCGGTTGCCGATCTTCGCCAGCACGTCGGACGGCGCGGGCCACCACGGGTCCTCGGTGCCGTGATTGTGGATGGCCGCCTTGATGTCGTACTCCTTCACCATCTTCTCGAGCAGGTCGAGCGTGTCCGGGGCTGGCGAACACACGACGAGGGGCATGCCGGCGGCCCTGGCGTACTCGAAGTCCTTGCGCATCGCCGCCTCGTCGGCCGTCTTCCACGTCAGCGTGCCGCCACCCATGATCGTGATGCCCGCGTCGCGGAACTGCTGCGCCGCGGCACGGATCTGCTGCGGCGTGTCGGTCCTGGGCAGGTGGACATCCTTGATGGTGACGTACTTCACGTTCAGTTCCTGCAGTGCCGCGATCGCCTTGTCGCGCGGGAACTTTCGGAGGGAGTAGGAGGCGACGCCTATCTTGAGCGGCAGGGCCTTCGGCGCTGCGGCGGCCGGTCGCGCCGCCTGCGATGCGTCTGCACGGTCCAACGACAGCATGGGGAGAGCGGCGGCCACGCCGGTCAGCTGAAGGAGCGAACGGCGCGAGAGGGAAGCAGTCGGGGGCACAGGCACTCCTTGGAAGAGTCGGGTCGGCGCCGAGCATACATCAGCGCAATTGCGCAGGAGAGGCCCGCCGCCACGGCAGCCTGCCGCCACCGAGGGGCAACGAGACAGCCGGCCGGCCTGGGGTCACTCGCGTCGCTACACAGCGGGCTTGCCTGCCGACACCGCCACCTGCTGCATTTGAACAGGCGCCACTAGTGTCTTCAGGCGAGCGAGGCGCGCATGACTGGACGGATAAGCTCGCGGTTTGGACTCCCGACGAATTCCCCGCGTTCGCACCCGTGCCCTCGCGCCACTGCTGGCGCTCGGCATCGCCGGCATTACCCCCACGCTCGTGGCCCAGTCGGGCCGCGGCGCATCCGAGCCGCTCGCCTTCACCGATGTCACCAGGCAGGCCGGCGTGACATTCCGGCACAACAGCGGCGCCTTCGGCCAGAAACTGCTCCCGGAGACGATGGGGCCGGGCGTCGTGGTGCTCGACTTCGACAACGACGGGCGCCAGGATCTCTTCTTCGCCAACGGCAAGGCCTGGGCGGGCCGGCCGCCGGCGCGCACGCTGCCCGCGCTCTACCGGAACACCGGCCGCGGCTTCGTGGATGTCACGCGCGCCGCGGGCCTGGCCATCGAGATGTACGGCATGGGCGGTGCGGCAGGTGACTACGACAACGACGGGTTCGTGGACCTGTTCGTCACGGGCGTGGGCGGCAACCGGCTGTTCCGCAACACGGGCAAGGGCACGTTCACCGACGTGACGCCCCGAAGCGGCGTCGGGCGTGCGGCGTTCTCGGCCAGCGCGGCGTGGCTGGACTACGACAACGACGGACGGCTGGATCTCTACGTGACCAACTACGTGCAGTGGCAGCAGGACAAGGACCTGCGCTGCTCGCTCGACGGCAGGAACAAGTCGTACTGCACGCCGGAGATCTACAAGGGCGACTCGCCCTGGCTGTACCGGAACATCGGCAACGGCCGGTTCGAGGACGTCACGCGCAAGGCGGGGCTGCACGATCCGACGAGCAAGGCGCTCGGCGTGAGCCTGATCGACTTCGACGCCGACGGCTGGATGGACATCTTCGTCGCCAACGACACGCAGCCCAACCGCCTGTACCGGAACACGGGGAAGGGCACGTTCGTCGACGAAGGTGTCGCGGCGGGCGTCGCGTTCAACGACGCAGGGCGCGCGCGGGCCGGCATGGGCACCGACGTGGGCGATTTCGAAGGCACCGGCCGGCCCGGCATCCTGATCGGCAACTTCAGCAACGAGATGCTGTCGCTGTATCGGAACGAGGGGCACGGGTTGTTCCTCGACGAGGCGCCAGCCACCAATCTCGGGCGCGATTCGCTGCTCACGCTCACGTTCGCGTGCTTCTTCTTCGACGCGGACAACGACGGCCTGCTCGACATCTTCGCCGCCAACGGGCACGTGGCCGACGACATCGCGCGCGTGCAGCCGAAGATCGGTTACGCGCAGCCGGCGCACCTGTTCCGCAACGCCGGCAAGGGGCGCTTCCAGGACGTCGCGGGCAGAATCCCGGCCCTCGCACAGCCGGTCGTGGCGCGCGGGGCAGCCCACTTCGACATGGACCACGACGGCGACCAGGACCTCGTGGTCGCGGTGAACAACGGGCCGGCGCGCGTGCTCCGCAACGACTCGCGCGCCGGGCGGGCGCTGCGATTGTCGCTCGTCGGCGTGAAGTCGAACCGCTCGGCCATCGGCGCGCAGGTACGGGTCACGGCCGGCGGCACGACGCGGATGGCCATGGTGAAATCGGGATCGAGTTACCTTTCGCAGAGCGAGTTGCCGCTGACCTTCGGGCTCGGCGCAGCGTCGAGGGCCGATCAGGTCGAGGTCCGGTGGCCGAGCGGTCATGTGGACCGCCTCGGACCGCAGAACGCCGGCCAGACGCTCGTGATCACCGAAGCGAAAGGCGTGACGAACAAGGTCCCGTTCGGAAGGTAGGGGCGCCTCTCCGAGGCGCCCGGAGTCCGCCCCCGGCTCACACCGCCGGGCAAAGCCCGGCGGCTACGAACAGACTCACGTTCACCAACAGGGCTACCCTTTCGGGGTCCGTATGCTTCGACACACTGCCATACTCGCCGGCATCGTCACCATCGGCGTCGTGCTCGTCGCCCAGGGACCGCCGTCGCGTGACACGCGCGAGCGGGCGTGGACGGCGAACAACCTCGGCGTCGCCTACCTCGAGCAGTTCAATTACGGCAAGGCGGCCGAGCAGTTCGAAGCCGCACTCGCCATCGACCCCACTCTGGTGCCGGCGCGCGTGAACCTTGCGCTCGCCCACTTCTACACACCGGATCTGCCCGCGGCGTCGGCCGCCGCGTCAGCCGCCGCAAAGGCGGAAGGCGCGCCGCCGCACGCGCACTTCGTCCTCGGCCTCGTCGCACGCAGCGAGAACCGCGAAGACGACGCGCTTGCCTCGTTCCGCCGCGTGCTGCAGGTCGATCCCGATGATGTGGCGTCGCTGGTCAACGTCGGGCAGTTGCTCCTGCAGCGGCGCGAGTACGCCGAGGCGGTGCCGGTGTTTGCCCGAGCCGTCGAACTCGAGCCGTACAACGTGTCGGCCCTCTACAACCTCGCCGTCGCACAGACGCGCGCCGGGCAGCGCGAACAGGGCGCCGAGACCACGAAGAAGTTCCAGGCCCTGCGCGAGACGGGCTATGGCACCACGTACTCGAACACGTACCTCGAACAGGGCCGCTATGCCGAGGCCATCCTCTCGACGGGCAACGAGCCCGACCTGGCGCCTGCTGCCGCAGCGCTGACGTACACATCGTCGCCGCTGCCATTGGCCAGAGGCGCGATCTCCGCGATAGCCGCAGCCGATCTCGACAGGGACGGCCGTACCGACTACGTGACCGTGGGGACGGGCGGCGTGGACGCCTTCCTGAACGGGGGCGCCACCCCGTCCCGTGTGCGCCCCACGTCCTGGCCTTTGCCTGCCAGCCTCGCCGCTCGTGGCCTCGTCGCGGCCGACATCGACAACGACGGCAGGGCCGACCTGCTGCTGCACGGCCGCGGCGGCATCGCGCTCCTGCGACAGACGCCTGCCGCCGGCGGAGCGGGCATCGACGTCGAGGACATCACGGCGACGCGCGGCATCACCACCACGCTCGACGTCCGCACGACGGCGCTCGTCGACATCGACCACGACGGTGATCTCGACGTGGTCCTCGGCGGAGCGGCGCGCGATGGCGGTGCCGCGGCTCCACTCGCGGCATGGCGAAACAACGGCAACGGAACGTTTGCCGACATCAGCGCCTCCGCCCTCCCCGGGCAGGCGCCACTCGTCGCCGTCGCCGTCGTGCCGACCGACGTGGACCTGCGTCGCGACATCGACCTGCTGGTGCTCGGCGATGATGGCCGTGTGCGCCTGTGGCGCAACATGCGGAACGGTTCCTTCCAGGAGGTATCGGCGAGTGTCGGCCTCGATGCATTGCCCGCAGCAGCCGCGATTGCCGTCGGCGATGCCGACAAGGACGGCTTTCCGGATGTGGCCGTGAGCGCCCGGACCGGTGAGGGCTTGCTCGCGACAGGCGCGTCCAACAACAGGTTCACGGTAAGTCCGATGCCGGCACTGCCGGCGGGCGCCGTCGTCATGCAGATGGCCGACGCCGACAACGACGGCCTGCTCGACGTCGTGGCGCTGCTGCCCGATGGCGTCCACGTCATCCGGCAGACCGGCCGGCGCGCGTTCGAGGACATCTCTTCACGTGTCGGCCTGTCCGACGCCTCTTCAAGTGCAGGCTCGAAGGCCGGTGGCCGACCGCCGACGGCCGACACGCTCGTGCTCCTCGACGCCGACGCCTCGGGCACCATCGACGTTCTTACGCGCAGCGGAGGCGCGTCCGCGCTGTATCTGGCCGAAGGCGTCTCGCGCGGGTTCCGCGTCACGCTGACCGGACAGGCGAGCAACCGCAGCGGCATCGGCGCGAAGGTGGAGATGCGTGCCGGCAGCCTGTGGCAGAAGCTCGAGACGTCTGCGGCGTCCCCCGCGGCCACACCAGCCGACCTGGTCTTCGGCCTCGGCACTCGCAAGGCCGGCGATGTCGTCCGCGTGCTGTGGCCCGCCGGCATCGTGCAGGCCGAACCCTTGTCGCCCGAGGCCCAGAAGCGCGGGCAGTTCGACGTTGTCGAACTCGATCGCAAGCCATCGTCGTGCCCGTACATCTACACGTGGACCGGCGACCGGTTCGAGTTCGTCACGGACTTCCTCGGCGGCGGCGAGATGGGCTACCAGGTCGGGCCCGGGGTGTACAACACGCCGGATCCCGAGGAATTCGTCCGCATCCGTGGAGACCTGCTGCGCGAGCGCGATGGCCGCTACGAGCTGAGCGTGACCAACGAGCTCGAGGAGACGCTCTTCCTCGACCACATCTCGCTGATGGCCGTGGACCACCCTGAAGGAAGCGACGTGTTCCCGCGTGAGGGGATGGTCTCGTCTCCGGTCAGCGGGCTGCGACTCGCAACGGTTCGCGATCGCCGGCCAGCCGCGCGCGTGATCGACGCCGCCGGTCGAGACGCAAGCGATGCCGCCGCCCGCACGGACCGCCGCTACGTGGACGGCCTGCCGCTGCGCGACATCCGCGGCTACGCGCAGCCGCATGCGATCACGGTGGAACTCGGGGCGGACTTGCCTGCACGCGGCGCGGTGCTCCTGCTCACCGGCTGGACCGACTACGCGTTCTCGAGCGACAACGTCGCGGCGACGCAGGCCGGGTACGCACTGCGTCCACCGTCGCTCCAGGTGAAGGACGCTCGCGGCCGCTGGCAGACCGTCACCGAGGAGATCGGCGTGCCGGTCGGCCGTCCACAGACGATCGTCGTCGACCTGCCCGACAGATTCCCGGGCGCAAGCCGCGAGGTGCGCATCGCCACGACGATGCGCGTGTACTGGGATCAGGTGGAGGTCGCGACCCGTGACGAGGCGGAGACTCCGGTCGTCACCCGCATGGACGCGCACAGCGCCGACCTCCGCTGGCGCGGGTTCTCCCAACCGCTCTCGCCCGACGAGCCGCTCGCCTTCGACTACGGGAAGGTGACCGCGCATTCGCCGTGGAAGCAGATGCCCGGGCGCTACACGCGTGAGGGCGACGTGCGGGAGTTGCTCGCGGCGGTGGACGATCGCTTCGTTGTCGCCCGTCCAGGCGACGAGGTCGCCCTCGCCTTCGCGGCGCGGGTGTTGCCACCGCTTCCCGACGGCTGGTCGCGCACGTTCGTCCTGCACGGCGACGGCTACAGCAAGGAGATGGACATCAACTCGGCGAGCCCCGACCATGCCTGGCCGCTGCCGTCGCACTCCATGACGCAGTACCCGACGGCGGCGTCGCCGCTCGACGAACCCGAGTGGTTCACGCGCTACAACACGCGCGTCGTCGGCCGTCAGGTGCCTCGCCTTGCGAGCGTGCCGAGATGAGCGCGCCGCGTCTCCGGTATGCGGCAGCCGCCTGCCAGACCGACCTGCCGAACCCTCGTACGCGGGCCGAGATGCGCGCGAACACCGATCGCATGATCGCAATGATCGACGCCGCGGTGATCGGCAGCCAGCCATTCCTGCCCGTCCGGCTCGTCGTGTTCCCGGAGTTCGCGCATGCCGCGCCGGTCTACCCCGATCTCGATGCGCTCCTCGAGCACCTGGCGGTCGAGATCCCGAACGAACACACCGAGCGCCTGGTACAGCGCGCGCGACAGCACGACGTCTACATCCAGAGCGGTTCGATGCTGGAGGTCGACCCGCGGTGGCCGGGGCTCGTCTTCAACACGACATGCCTGATCGGACCGACGGGCATCCTGGCGAAGTACCGCAAGGTGAACACGTGGATACCGTTCGAGGTCCACGCCAGCCCGCACGACGTGCCCGGCTACGACGAGCCGCTCTTCCCGGTGACCGACACGCCGATCGGCCGGCTCGGGTGTGCGATCTGCTACGACTGGCTGTTCCCCGAAGCGATACGCCAGCTGGCGGCCAACGGCGCGGAGGTGCTGATCCGTGTGTCGGCGTACATGGACCCGTGGGGCGCCACCGAGCCGATGAACTGGTGGACGCTGGTCAATCGCGTGCGTGCGCTCGAGAACATGGCGTACGTCGTGGCGTGCAACCAGGGCGCAAGCCTCGCGCACTACCCGCCGTACTCGTGGCCGGGCGGCAGCCAGGTCGTCGACTTCGAGGGACGGCTGCTCGCCGACGCGTCGCCCGGCCCGGGCGAACGCATCGTGGTGGCGCCGATCGACATCGACGCGCTGCGCCACGAGCGCGCCACGCGCACGGGGCATCACATGCTGGCGCACCTCCGTACGAGCGCGTATCCCGTGTACCAGCAACCGGGCTTCCCCGCGGCCGGCGTCGAGTCACCGATCACGTACGCATCGAACGTCGCGCGCATCGAGTCGCGCAAGCCACGGTAGGGAGAGGGCGGGCGATCATCACTTAGCGTCGGGCGAGGCTCGACGC
>JAEYZV010000525.1 GCA_023427865.1 Acidobacteriota bacterium | reverse complement strand
GCGCCCGGCAGGTCGATCTTGTTGATGACCGGGATGATCTCGAGGTTGTTGCCCACCGCGAGGTAGGCGTTGGCGAGCGTCTGCGCCTGCACGCCCTGCGAGGCGTCCACGAGCAGGAGCGCGCCTTCACAGGCCGAGAGCGACCGCGTGACCTCGTACGAGAAGTCCACGTGGCCCGGCGTGTCGATCAGGTTGAGGACGTACTTCTGCCCGTCGAGCGCCGTGTAGTCGAGGCGGACCGAGTGCGCCTTGATGGTGATGCCGCGCTCGCGCTCGAGGTCCATGCTGTCGAGCACCTGCGCCTCCATCTCGCGGGCCTGCAACGCACCCGTGAGCTCGAGGAAGCGGTCGGCCAGCGTCGACTTGCCGTGGTCGATGTGCGCGATGATGGAGAAATTACGAACGAAGCGCGGATCCATGAAAGCTTTTCATTGTACCGTGGAGGGTCGGCTTCGCCTCCTCGACGGCACCTGACGGCCTTCGTCGGTCGGCCTTCGGCCGTCAGGCGGCTGGCGTGTCGGCTCCTCGAGCGGGCCCTGAGAGAGACGGCGTGCACCGGCCCAGGCGCCTGCCCCCGACGGCCGACGGCCGGATGCCGACGGCCGGGTGCGCCCTACCTCTGATCCCTTGGCACGAACCGCTGCGGGTAGGTCGGGCCCACGTAGTCGGCGCGCGGGCGGATCAGGCGGTTGTTCGCGAGCTGTTCGAGCACGTGCGCCGTCCAGCCCGAGACGCGGCTCACCGCGAAGATCGGCGTGTACAGGTCGATGGGGATGCCCATCGTGTAGTAGGTGGACGCCGAGTAGAAGTCCACGTTCGGGAACAGCTTCTTCTCGCCGGTCACGATCTGCTCGATGTGCTGCGAGAGCTGGAACCAGCGCGGGTGGCCGGCGCGCTCGCCGAGCTCCTTCGACATGCGCCGCAGGTGGGTGGCGCGCGGGTCCTCGGTGCGGTAGACGCGATGGCCGAATCCCGGGATCTTCTCCTTGCGCCCGAGCTTTGCCCGCACGAAGGACTCCGCGCGTTCGTTGGTCGTGTCCTCGCCGAGGTCGAGCAGCATCTTCATGACCTCGGCATTCGCGCCGCCGTGCAGCGGCCCCTTCAGGGTGCCGATCCCGGAGACGACGGCCGAATGGACGTCGCTGAGCGTCGCGGCCGTGACGCGCGCCGCGAACGTCGACGCGTTCAGCTCGTGGTCGGCGTGCAGGATCAGCCCGATGTCGAACGCACGCACCGAGGTCGGGTCGGGGCGCTCGCCCTTGAGCATGTAGAGGAAGTTGGCCGCCTGCCCGAGCGCCGGATCCGGCGTGATGAGGCCTCCGCCCTGCAGCATCCGGCCGTAGCTCGCCACGAGCGTGCCCATCTGCGCGGTCAGCCGCACGGCCTTGCGGTAGTTGGCAGCCGGGCTGTTGTCGGCCGCATCCGGGTCGTAGTGCGACAGCGCCGACGTCAGCGTCCGGAGGACGTCCATGCCGTCGGCCGGCGGCAGGCTGCGCATGAGGCGGACGACGCCGTCCGGCAAGGCACGCGCGGCCGCCAGCTGCGAGTGGAGGTCGCCGAGCTCGGCGCGCGTGGGGAGGCGGCGGTGCCACAGCAGGTAGCACACCTCCTCGAACGTCGCCGACTGCGCGAGGTCGTGGATGTCGTACCCGCAGTACGACAGTCCGCCGCGGTCGCCGTCGATGAAACAGATGGCCGACGAGGTCGCGACGACGTCCTGGAGGCCCGCTGGGGCTGCAGTGCTCATGACGGCCTCAGCATATCAACAGGCGTTGAACGCGTCGGGCAAGGCCCGACGCCTACGTACTGGGCGGGGGACACACGTCGGTCGCCTCACTCGACGATGACGCGCGCGGTTGTCGTGATGCCGCCCCGGTCGGCGAACCATGTCACCGTCTCGTGCACGAGATCGAACTCGATCTCGAACTCGCCGGGTTCGTCCAGCGTGATCTCGACGGCATACGTGTGCGAGTGGTGCGGCGGCAGGAAGCCGCGAAGCTCGGTGCGCGGGTTGTCGAACGAGACCATGGCCAGGCCGTCAACGGTGACCCGCCGCACATGGAAGCCGAGACGGATGGGACGTGGCGGAGCGCTGCTCCAGATGGCTGCGCCGCGGTTGGCAACGTGTACCGTGAACCGTGTCGGGGTGCCCCGCAGCACGCGAACGCGCCGCGGCTCCGCGCTCAGCTCGGCACGGTAGGCATCGTCCCAGAAGCCGCGCGAGGGGCCGCCCTTCCGGTACACGCCGTTGAACGAAAGCGTGATGCCCCACGCCTCGAGGGAGAGGCCCGCCGACGTCAGGGCCCTGTGCCACTCGTCGAGCGTGTGCACGTTCTCGTTGATGCCCGCGTCCTTCTGCGCGTCGCCGAAGGCCTGCTTCTGCGCCTCGTTGTCGACGTATGGCTCGACGAAACCGAGCAGGCCGCCCGGACGGAGCATGCGTGCGATGTTGCCGACGAGGCTCTCGAGACGCGTCGAGTGGTGCATGACGTTGAACGCCGTCACCACGTCGAAGGCCTCGTCACGGAACACCGGCTGGTGCATGTCGACGTTGATCAGCGCGTACGGCGGCGCAACGTCGCGGTAGACGCGCGCGATCGCCAGGTGATCGGTGATGTCGAGCGCGACGCACGCGAAGCCCCGCGCGGCCAGGCGTGCCGTGGACCACGTGCCGTCGGCGCCGAGGTCGAGGAGCCTGACAGGGCGGCCTAGCTCGCTGTTCCCGGGCCCGAGCGACGCACGCGAGATCTGATCGACGATGAGGTCGAACTCGTCGGCGAAGCGGGCGACGTTGGCGAAGTAGCCGGGTTGCCGGAAGTGCGGGAGATCGTTGGCGTAAGGCAGGGCGAGGTATGCCTGCCGCAGCTGCGGGTCGTTGACCGCCGCGGCGGCGCCACCGTCGCGCCAGCCGCCTAGTTCGGGCGATTCCTCGACAGCCGCCACCGAGCGGCGCTCGCTCACGACCTCGGGATGCTCGTCCGGCGTCGTGATGCGGAGCACGTCGTCGCGGTAGACGTGCGAGGCGCCGCAGCCGCGGCACTGCACCCGTTGCGTGGCATGGTCGGCTGGATCGACCGCCCACGCGGTGCCGCCACAGGCGGGGCACCGCAGCAGCGGGAGCAGCGCCCGCAGGTTGCCATCGATGCGGGCGTCCTGTGGCACGTCGCGTCCTCGAGCACCAGCGCTCGACGCGCTACTCGCCCGCAGCCTGCGTGCTGAGCACGGCCTCGTCGCCGCCGAACTGCTGCAGCAGCGACATGCCGCCGGTGTAGAGGAACCCGACCTGGAAGAGGACGAGGAACGGCAGCGTGCCGTAGATGCCGTGCGCGAGCGCGTACAGGACCGTGCCGGTGAAGTAGATCCCCAGCGCCACTTCCATCAGCGGCTGCCAGAGCATGATCTGGTGGTACTTCTTGCCGACCCAGTCGTCGCCGTTGCGCTCGACGCCGTGCTTCGGCGTGCGCACGAACTCGCTCTGCTTGCCGAGCAGCGCCTCGAGCACCGCCCGTGTGTTGTTGATCGACAGCCCGATGCCCACCGCCATCAGCAGCGGCAGGTGCTTCAGGCGCGTCGTCCAGTCGCGCGGGTACGCCTGCTTCTGGCAGAACGCGTAGAAGTTGACCACCGAGAACGTCGCCGCGAAGAACAGCGGGATGTCGATCAGCAGCATCTCCGACCAGCCCATGTTGTAGCGGACGTACATGGACGGGAACATCAGGACGCAGAGGGCCACCATCAACAGGTAGTTGAAGTTGGCGCTGAGGTGGAAGAAGGCCTCGGCCTTGACCCGGAACGGCAGGTCGGCGGCGAGCAACTGCGGCAGCAGCTTGAGGCAGGTCTGGATGGATCCCTTCGCCCAGCGGTGCTGCTGCGACTTGAAGCTGTTCATCTCCACCGGCAGTTCGGCCGGCGTGATGACGTCCTCCATGAAGACGAAGCGCCAGCCGCGCAGCTGGGCGCGGTAGCTGAGGTCGAGGTCCTCGGTGAGCGTGTCGTGCTGCCAGCCGCCCGCCGTCTCGATCGCCTCGCGGCGCCAGATGCCGGCCGTGCCGTTGAAGTTGAAGAAGCAGCCGGCGCGATTGCGGCTGCCGTGCTCGAGCACGAAATGCCCGTCGAGCAGGATCGACTGGATCAGCGTGAGCGTCGAGTAGTCGGCGTTGATGTGGCCCCAGCGGGCCTGCACCATGCCGACCTGCGGGTCGCCGAACTGTGGCAGCGCGCGGCGCAGGAAGTCGGCCGGCGGCACGAAATCAGCGTCGAAAATGGCGAGGTAGCGGCCCTCGGCCACCGCCATGCCTGCCTCGAGCGCCCCGGCCTTGAACCCGGATCGGTCCGTGCGATGCAGGTGGCGGATGTTGAAGCCCTGGAGCTGCCAGCGACGGACCGCCAGCGCGGCGACGTCCACGGTCTCGTCCGTGGAGTCGTCCAGCACCTGGATCTCCATCAACTCCCGGGGGTAGTCCATCCGGCAGACGGCGTCGATGAGCCGGTCCACCACGTACATCTCGTTGAAGATGGGCAGCTGGATGGTGACGACGGGGAGGGGGTCCAGTTGCGGACGCGGACCCGGCACGTGGTCGGCGTAACGCTTGTACCAGTACACCATGACGTACCGATGCCAGCCGTAGAAGGCCAGGATGCTCAGCACGAAGAAGTACGCCGCGAGGATGGCGAGTTCCGGGAGGGTCATAGGTGGCCGGTATCGGTATCTCTACAGTTCGTGAGCAGGCACACGAAGCCAGCAGCGTACATTGATCCGCCGGCACCGGTCAAACCAACGTCGCCTCGAACCGTGACAGATCGGACCTGGCGTGATACCCTAGCAGGTTCGTCCCCGCCGGCCCATCCGGCCCGCTGGTCCATCCGATGCACTCCACCACCCTCCGCGCGCTCGAGTTCGACCTGATCGCGGCCGTGGTGCGCTCGTACGCCGTCACGCCGATGGGCGTGCGGCGCCTGGAGCGACTGACGCCGTCGGTCGACCCGGTGAAGGTAGCCGAGGGCCTCGATCTTACCGGGGAAGCGCAACTCCTGCTCCAGGATCATCAGGCGCTGCCCCTCCGCGCCGGCCAGGCCGTGAGCGGCGCCCTCGACGGACTCGCCGTACTCGGCCGGCCGCTCGAGCCGCTGGGCCTGCTCGCGCTCGCCGACTTCTTCGACTCGGTGGACCGCACCGCCGCCCTCGTCGAGCGCGCGGCGACGCGCCTGCCGGCGCTCGCTGCCGTCGCGCGTCGCACGGCCCGGTTCGCCGACGAGAACGCGCGCGTCCGCAAGGCGATTGGCCAGCAC
>JAEYZV010000522.1 GCA_023427865.1 Acidobacteriota bacterium | reverse complement strand
GCTGTACACGGGCAAGTATCCCGAAAAGGGCTACACCGCGCAGGTGAAGTCGGTGCTCGCCGCCCTCCGCGCAAAGAGCGCGACGGGGAGGCAGGTAACAGGTGATCAGGGGTCAGGTAACAGGGGGGCAGGCGTCAGGTAACAGGAGGGCAGGTGTCAGGCAACAGGGGGCCAGGCCCCCTGTTACCTGTTACCTCTCTTCCTGTTCCCTGCCTCAGGCCGGGCGCCCCATGAGCGCCGCGATGCGCTGTTCGGTCGGCGGGTGCGTGCTGAAGAGCGAGAAGAGCCCACGCGCGCTGAACGGCTTGATGATGAACATGTGCGCGGTCGCCGGGTTGGCGTCCATCGGCACCTGCTTGCTGTAGCCCTCGATCTTGCGCAAGGCATTGGCCAGCCCCAGCGGCGAGCCGGCGATCTCCGCGCCGCCGCGGTCGGCCACGAACTCGCGCGACCGGGAGATCGCGGCCTGGATCAGCATGGCGGCAATCGGCGCCACGAACAGCCCGACCAGCAGCGCGAGCGGGTTGTTGCCCTCGCCGTCGTTGGAGCGTGAGCCGCCGCCGAAGATCGCCGCGAACTGCGCCATCCGCGCCACCATCATGATCGCGGCGGCGATGGTGGCGGCCACCGAGCTGATGAGGATGTCGCGGTGCTTGACGTGGGCGAGCTCGTGGGCCATCACGCCCGCCAGCTCGTCACGGCTGAGGATGCGCATGATGCCCTCGGTGGCGGCCACCGCCGCGTGCTGCGGGTTGCGCCCGGTTGCGAACGCGTTGGGCGACTGGTCCGGAATCACGTACACGCGCGGCATCGGCAGCTGCGCACGCTGCGCGAGCTCGGCCGTCAATTGGTGGAGCGGGTGCCCGGGACCGACCTCCTTGGCCCGGTACATCGCCAGCACCACCTTGTCGGAGAACCAATAGGAGCCGAAGTTCATCACGGCCGCGAACAGGAAGGCGATCACCAGCCCCTGCTCGCCGCCGAGCATCTGCCCCAGGTACAGGAACAAGGCGCTCAACAGTCCAAGCAGCGCCGCCGTTTTCAGTGAACTGGTCATGGTCGTCTCAGTGTAGGGCTCAAGCGCCCTTCTTCTACAATAGACGCATGACGCGCGTGATTGAGCTGACGGCCTGCCTCGCCCTGCTTCCGGCGAGCCTGGCGCTGGCGCAGGTGCGGCCCCAGACGCCTCCCCCTCCGCCCCCTGGCGTCACACCTCAGCCGGTCGGTCGTCCCGGGGACACGGCCCCGCCGCGGACCTCCGCGCCGAGCACTCCCGCGCCGGCCACGTCAGGCACGGCACCGGTGAGACCGCAACAAGCGCCCGCCTCGCCCGCAACGCCGGCCCCATCGAGCGCCCCTCCTGCCGACACGCGCGCAGCGGCCGGCTCGGGGACATCGCTTCTCCCCGTCGAAGCGGTGCCCACAGAGGAACAACTCGGGGTGCCGATCCATCCGAGCGCGAAGTTCCTGCGCTCCTACGATGCCGGACAGGGGCAGCGCTATTACCTGTTCGGATCCAACGCGTCCTTTGCCGAGCTCGTGCTGTACTACCGCACGCAGCTGCGCACGCGCGGCGACCTCGTCTACGAAGAGCCGCCGGTACACATGTTCGAGGTGGGCCGATTCCGCGAGGAGACGATGGCCTTCCCTCCGGGCGTGACGGTGAAGGACTACACGTGGGGCGGCGGCAAGGGCTACCTGGTGCCGATTCCCGGTGCGAACCCGAGCCGCTACCCGACGATCATCCAGATCGTGCCGGTGGTGCAGGCAGGACGGTAGGGGGCGTCCCTCCGACGCGACCGGTGACGTGCCGGCCGACCCGACGGCCGGCCGCCGCCGAGCCCGCGCTTACCTGTAGATCTCGCCGCCGGACTGCTCGAACTCCTCCGCTTTCTCCTGCAGGCCCGCCTCGATGGCCTGCGTCGTCTCGAGCCCCTTGGACGCCGCGTAGTCGCGCACCTGCTGCGTGATCTCCATCGAGCAGAACTTCGGGCCGCACATCGAGCAGAAGTGCGCGACCTTGGCGCCCTCGGCCGGCAGGGTCTCGTCGTGGTACGCCCGCGCGGTGACCGGGTCGAGTGCCAGGTTGAACTGGTCGCGCCAGCGGAACTCGAATCGCGCCTTGGAGAGCGCGTCGTCCCAGGCCCGTGCCTGCGGGTGGCCCTTCGCCAGGTCGGCGGCATGGGCGGCGATCTTGTACGCGATGACGCCCGCCTTCACGTCGTCGCGATTGGGCAGCCCGAGGTGCTCCTTCGGCGTGACGTAGCACAGCATCGCGGTGCCATACCAGCCAATCATCGCCGCGCCGATCGCCGACGTGATGTGGTCGTACCCGGGGGCAATGTCGGTGGTCAGCGGCCCGAGTGTGTAGAACGGCGCCTCGCTGCACCATTCGAGCTGCTTCTCCATGTTCTCCCGGATGAGATGCATTGGGACGTGCCCCGGGCCCTCGTTCATCACCTGGACGTCGTACTCCCAGGCGATGCGCGTCAGTTCGCCCTGTGTCTGCAACTCGCCGAACTGGGCCGCGTCGTTGGCGTCGGCGATCGAGCCGGGACGCAGTCCGTCGCCGAGCGAGAACGACACGTCGTAGGCGCGCATGATCTCGCAGATCTCGCGGAAGTGCGTGTAGAGGAAGTTCTCCTTGTGGTGCGCCAGGCACCACTTGGCGAGGATCGACCCGCCGCGCGAGACGATGCCGGTGACGCGCCTGGCGGTGAGCGGGATGTAGCGCAGCAGCACGCCGGCGTGGACGGTGAAGTAATCGACGCCCTGCTCGGCCTGCTCGATGAGCGTGTCGCGATACAGCTCCCACGTGAGCTCTTCGGGCCTGCCACCGACCTTCTCGAGCGCCTGGTAGATCGGCACGGTCCCGATCGGCACGGCGCTGTTGCGGATGATCCACTCGCGGGTCTCGTGGATGTCCCGGCCCGTGGACAGATCCATCACCGTGTCGGCGCCCCACAGCGTCGCCCACCGCAGCTTGTCGACCTCCTCCTCGATCGACGACGACACGGCGGAGTTGCCGATGTTGGCGTTGATCTTCACGAGGAAGTGGCGGCCGATGACCATCGGCTCGAGTTCGGGGTGGTTGACGTTGGCCGGGATGATTGCCCGGCCGCGCGCGACCTCGTCGCGCACGAACTCCGGCGTGAGACCTTCGCGCGTGGCGATGAAGGCCATCTCGGGTGTGATCTCGCCGCGACGGGCGTAGGCGAGTTGCGTCACTGCGTGCGTGCCGCTGGCGCGGCGGCGCGTGCGGGTCCGCGCCGCAAGGGCGGGCGGCATCTCGCGCTTCCAGGCGTCCAGCAACAGGTGCCGTGGCTCTTCCGTGGTGTCGGCGCGCTGCTCGATCCATGCACGGCGAAGCTGCGGGAGTCCTTCGCGAACGTCCACGCCCTGGGGCCCGCTGGTGTCGTAGACCCGATGGGCCGGGTTGCCGTCCGAGAGGGCGATCTCGCGCATCGGCACACGCACGCCGTGCGGACCATCGACGAGAACCTTCCGGGACGCGGGGAACGCCTCCTCGAACGAGAGCAGCGGCGCGGGAGCGGCGAGGGCTGGCGACTGGGACACGTCTGACGAACTCCTTCCGGCCGGGACTGGAGAGCCGGCCCACCTTTCGAACGCGATCGCTCGCGCCTGTGCCGGAAAGAGAAGACGTGCGTCGTGACGCTC
>JAEYZV010000518.1 GCA_023427865.1 Acidobacteriota bacterium | reverse complement strand
AGGGGGCGGTGTACGTCGACTACCAGTCGGGCCGCACCGGTGCCCTGTTCGCGCTCGGGCGTGACGAGTTCGTCGCCGGCCCGTCGATGGCGACCGGCTTCCCGGTGGAGCTGCGCCTGCGCACGACGCGCGACCCGTCCGGTACCGTCGCGGAGGTCGCGGTCGAGCGGAAGGGAAAGAAGATCACGGCGCGCCGCCGCCAGTTCTACACCGAGGTCCCGGTGCGCTACGCGAGTGGCGGTGTCAGCATCGCAGGGAACCTGCTGCTGCCCGCCACGGCGGGACCGCATCCGGCCATCGTCATGATCCACGGATCCGGCCCCGTCACGCGCGACGCGCTGCGGCCGTTCGCGGATCACTTCGCCCGCCACGGGGTGGCGGTGCTCATCACCGACAAGCGCGGCAGCGGACAATCCACGGGCAACTGGGCGCGTGCGACGTTCGACGATCTCGCAGGTGACGCGCTCGCGGGCGTGCAGTACCTGAAGGCACGCCCCGACATCCAGGCCGCGGCGATCGGCGTGCAGGGCACGAGCCTGGGCGGCTGGGTGGCGCCGCTCGCGGCGGTGAAGTCCGCCGACGTGGCGTTCGTCATCGTCGAATCGGCGCCGGTGATGACGCCGCGGGAGCACGAGCGGCTGCGCGTGCAGACGCAGATGCGTGCCGACGGGCAGCCGGGCGAGTCGGTCGCCCGCGCGCTGGCCTTCATGGACCAGAAGTTCGAGGTGTCTCGGACGGGGGAGGGATGGAACCGGTTGCAGGACGCGATGGAGACCGGCACGCGTGAGGGATGGCTGTCGTACGTGAACCCGCCATCGAGCCTCGAGTCGCTGCGGTGGCACTGGGATCACGTCTTCTCCTATGACCCGCTGCCGGTGTTGCAGCGTCTTTCCGTGCCGATGCTGGTCCTGTACGGCGAGCTCGATGCCATCGTCCCGCCGAAGGTGCACCGCGCACGCATGGAGCAGGCGTTGCAGGAGGCAGGGAAGCACAACGTCACCATTCGCGAGTTCGCCAAGGCCAATCACGGGTTCTTCGAGGCGATCACCGGCGGACGGCAGGAGCAGCCGCTGCTCGGCAACTTCGTGGCCGGGTACTTCGAGGCCCGCACGGCGTGGGTCCGTGCCCGTTCGCAGGAAGCCATGGACGCCGCCATCGACCTGCAGCAATAGTCGCTCGCTTACCAAATTGCACCTGCCCGGGCCGGCGTCCTGTCGAAAGGTAGGAAATCGGCCTTGTTTCACCGGCGTTCCGTCTGGCATCGCGCTTGCCTGATTGCCCGACGGGTACATACGCCAATGGGCAGGTCCTCTCTCCGCAATACCAGCGGGTTCACCCTGCTGGAAGTCCTGATCGTCGTCACGATCGTCAGCGCGCTGCTGGCGATGACGGCGCTCGTGGTCCCGGGCGTCATCGCTCTGGCCAAGGCCGACAGCGGCAGTTCGCAGCTGATGGCGGCCCTGCGCACCGCGCGTGAGCAGGCGGTGACCGAAAGGCGCAACGTCACCATCGCCTTCGTCGCACCGAACCGCCTCGAAGTGCGTCGCGACGACGTCGGCGTGAACGGCGCCGGCGACATCATCGTCACCGGGCAGACCCTCGTCGGAACGACGATCCTCGAGCAGGGTATGGAGTTCGTGCGGTTCGTGCCCGATGTGCCCGACACGCCCGACGGGTTCGCGCCGATCGGCGACGCCATCGAGTTCACGGGTGGGCAACCGTGGCAGTTCACCTCCGAAGGCACGCTCGTCTCGCAGAGTGGCGACGTGGTCAACGGCTCGGTCTTCGTCGGGCGGCCGAACGAGCCCCTCACCTCGCGCGCCCTCACGCTCTTTGGCGCGACGGCCCTCCTGCGCGAGTGGAAATGGAACGGTGCGACGTGGACCGAATAGCGCGGCGTCCACCGGGGTCGGTAGGGCCGGCTGTCCCAGCCTGGCCTCGGTCGGCGGATCGATATGCAGCCGGCATGCGTTCGGGCGAGGCCGGCTTCAGCATCCTCGAGGTGCTGGTCTCGATGCTGCTGCTGACCGGCGCGCTCCTGGGGCTCGGGCAGGTGTTCCTGCTCGGCATGGCGCACGCCTCCACGTCGTCGGCAAACCTCATCGCTCGCGAGAAGGCGCGCGAGGCGGTCGAGAGCGTCCACACGGCGCGCGACACGCGCGTGCTGGTGTGGAACCAAATCCGGAATGCCGCCTCGCCCCGCATGTGTCCCGGCATCGCCGAGCCTGACGGCTGGAACAGCACCACCCCGGGTGTCTTCCTGGACGGCGAGCAGGCGGGCGGCCTGCGCCTTCCCGGGCCGGACGGGCTCGTGAACACCGCAGACGATGGCGATGCGGAGGAGGTCGTTCATCCGGGTGCAGACGGCCTGCTCGGCACCGACGACGACCGCGAGGAGGCGCTCGCGCAGTACTGGCGGGAGATCTGGATCTGCGATCGCTCGAACTCGCTGCGCGAGATCCGCGTCAGCGTGCGCTACCAGGTCGGCAGCATCACGCGCACGTACCGGTTGACCACCTTCATCTCCAACTACTCCTGACGATGACCACGCCACCTGACGCACAGCACCGGGCACACGGGTTCTCGCTGGTGGAGCTCGTCATCAGCATGGCGCTCATGGCCGTCGTCCTGTCGGGCGTGTTCACGGTCCTTGTCGACGCCACGCGGGCCAACGACACGGTCAGGCTGTCGACCCAGACCAACAACAACCTGCGCGTGGCGATGGATCTCCTCGTACGCGACGTGCTGCAGGCCGGCCAGGGGCTGCCGACCGGTCGTGTCGTGGGGATCCCGTCCGGTGCCGGGGCGGTACCGGTGCGACGGCCCGGACCGCTCGACCCGACCAACGATCCCGACACCATCGTCGCCGAGTTCGACAGCGCCAACGTGGCGCTGCCGGCCGTGACGTCCGGACCGGATCTCGGGCCTGCCGTTGCAGGGCAGCCGACCGACATGATCACGCTGCTCGCAGCCGACAGCGCGTTCGAGGGCGTGCCGTTGACACAGGTCACCAACACGTCGATCACGGTGGTGCCGACGGTGGTCATCAACGACTCCCCGGACGCCGCGCGCGACAACATCCAGGTTGGCGACCTGATCATGCTCACCAAGCAGTCAATGAGCACGCTGAAGTACGTCACCGGCGTCGTGAACAACACCGTCCAGTTCGCCGCGAACGACCCGCTCGACCTGAACCAGCCGGGAGCGGCGGTGGTCGGCACGCTGGCGCACTACGTGAGCCTGGTTCCCGAAATCGCCAAGTGTCCGGTCGTCGCGCCGGGATGTGTGGCGGTGGTGCCGTCGGTGGCCACGCGCATCCGGATGGTCACCTACTAGCTCGACCCGATGGACAACGGGCAGGGGCTTCGGCTGATGCGGCGCATCAACTCGCGCCCGCCGACGGTGGTGGCGTTCTCGATGGAACGGCTCGCGTTCACGTTCGACATCGTGGACGACGAGGACAACCCGACGGACGTGGCGCTGGACGCGGCCGATCTGGACGGCACCGGGCGGTGCGCGCCGCTGCCCTGCTCCCCGAACCAGGCTCGCAAGGTCAACGTCGCGCTCACGGGACGCTCGGCGCGGCGGCATCCGCAGACCGGCGACTTCCTCCGCAGCACGCTTTCGACACAGGTGAGCCTTCGCGCCCTGGCGCTGGTGGATCGCTACTCATGACGACGCAGTACATGGAACGATTGGTGCGCGCCGCGGCGCCGCGTCGCGCCCCGGGACTGGCGGGCGAGCGCGGGATGGCGTTGATCTCCACGGTCCTCGTCATGGCGCTGATCTCGGCCGTGCTCGTCGGGTTCATGGCCATCGTTGTCGCCGATCAGCAGGTCGGCGGCTTGAACCGCGACCAGACGCAGGCCTACGCCGCCGCGCATGCCGGTCTCGAGAAGCTCACGTCGGATCTCGGCGACGTGTTCGTCGGCGGCAACTACAGCCCCGATCAGGCGCTGCTCGATGCGCTCGAAGCAGATCCGCCGGAGATCGACGGCTTCGTGTTCACCGCACCAGGTCAGGCCGCGGGGACGGGTTACCGCATCGTTGCGCAGCCCACGGAGACCAAGCAGGTGCCATCCGGTCCCTTCCAGGGCCTCGTCGGGCTGGTGACCCCGTACGAAATCACGGTGACCGCGCGGTCGTCGACCGGAGGCGAGGTGCGCATGCGGCGCACGATGCAGACCGTGGGCGTCCCGGTGTTCCAGTTCGGCATCTTCTCGCAGAACGACCTGTCGTTCCACGCCGGCGACGACTTCTCGTTCGGCGGGCGCGTCCACAGCAACCAGAGCATCTTCATCGCGGCAGCCTCTGGTTCGACCCTGACGCTGTCGGAGCGGGTGAGCGCCGTCGACGAGATCGTCCGTACACACTTCGCCAATGGCCGATCGGCATCCTCCTACAGCGGCACGGTGCGTGCGGCAAGGGCCGGCGGCTGCCTGGCGCCGCCAAGTCCGTTCACCGCGGCATGCCGGAACCTCGGTGCGAACGAGGGGAGCCTCGTCGGCAACATCGGGTCGGCGCCCAATCCGAACTGGACGACGATCTCCCAGACGCACTACAACAGCTTCATCCGCACGGGCGACACCGGCGCACGCGCGCTCGAACTGCCGCTCGTCTCGGACGGCGCCGAGCCGATCGACATCATCCGTCGCCCGGACCCTGCGGCGCCCGATCCGCCGACGCTGCGCCCGCAGCGCTTCTACAACCTGGCGTCGCTGCGCATCCTGCTGTCGGACACGGCCGCCGAGATCACCGCGTTGCCAGACACGCTCGGCACACCGGTCTCGCTCGAGGCCGCCACCCTTCCGGCAGCAGCAGGCAACTACCCGCTGGCCGGCTCGGTCGGCAGCGCGGCGCAAGGCTACCGGTCGGCCGCGGGCACCGCGCTCACCGGGGGTTTCATCCTGATCAACAAGCAGGACACGGCGGGGAACTGGACCGACGTCACGCACGAGGTTCTCGCCCTGGGGATCTCGGGTCGGAACCTGTGGGCGTCGTGCAGCGACCTGCACCCGAACGCCATCGTGCGCATCCAGCGCGTGAAGGAAGGCGCAGGGTGCGGCAGCGCCGCGTCGCCGCGCACCGACTTCTGGCCGAACACGCTCTACGACGGTCGCGAAGGGTTGCGACGCGACAACGAGTCCACGTCGCAGAACGAGATGTACCTCGGCGGCATCATCCACTACGTCGAGTTCGACGTGAACAACTACCGGCGATGGCTGCTCGGCCAGATCGGGGCGAGCGGCCCTGGTTCGGAAGACGAGACGGGCTACGTCGTCTACTTCTCCGACCGGCGCACGAACAAGAACGGATCGGGCGCGGACACCGGTGAGTACGGCTGGGAGGACTTCGTCAACTCCGACTCGGTCAGCACGCCCAACGGCGTGCTCAACACCGGCGAGGACATGAACGCCAACGGCACGCTCGAGACCTACGGTAACGTTCCCCAGATCGCGCACACCGTCGTGGCGCCGAGCGGTTCGGGCACCTGGGGCTCGGGCAGTCCGCTCAATTCAGGCGTCAACGTCTGGGGCAGCCGCGTCAACCGCGGCGTCGCCCGGGCGAACCGCGC
The DNA here is from genome assembly GCA_023427865.1 of Acidobacteriota bacterium. Classification (GTDB taxonomy): domain Bacteria; phylum Acidobacteriota; class Vicinamibacteria; order Vicinamibacterales; family Vicinamibacteraceae; genus Luteitalea. The sequence goes on along the minus strand of JAEYZV010000518.1, from coordinate 753 downwards.
GATCTTCTTTCGCCGCGCCCTCAAGCTGGTGAACGGCGGCCTCAACCAGCTGCCGTCCAACGGCCCGCAGGGACTGACGGTCGCCTCCGAGAACCCGGTCTACGTGCAGGGCAACTACAACGCCTGCGGCACGCCGACGCAGTCGTGCTCGTCGAACGGCTTCGCGGGCAGCACCCATCGGTCGGCCGCCATCATCGCCGACGCGGTCACCCTGCTGTCGCGCAACTGGAACGACGCGAACTCGTTCGTCAGCCCGCACAACGTCAACGGGCGCACCGCGCAGACGACCTGGTACCGGATGGGCGTCATCTCGGGCAAGGGGATCAACTTTCCGTTCCCGAACAACAACGCGGGCGACCCGGTCAACTTCGGCTCCGACGGCGGCGCCCACAACTTCATGCGCTTCCTCGAGAACTGGGGCTCGGCGACGTTCAACTACACGGGATCGATGGTGAGTCTCTACACGAGCCGCCAGGCAGTCGGATCCTGGAAGTGCTGTGGCGGCTCCGTGTACAACCCGCCCGGCCGCAGCGTGTTCTTCGACGAGGAGTTCCTCGACCCGACGCTGCTGCCGCCGCGCACGCCGATGTTCCGCGACGTGAACACGCTCACGTTCCGGCAGCTGCTCCGCCCCACCCAGTGACCATTGGTGTAGGCGTCGGGCCTCGCCCGACGCGCAGTGATCTCCGCCCGCCGGGCAAGGCCCGGCGGCTACATACCTGGAGGGAAGATGACCTCCGCCAGGTGTAGGCG
>JAEYZV010000515.1 GCA_023427865.1 Acidobacteriota bacterium | reverse complement strand
GCCTGCAGCGCCGCGAGCGCGCCGGCGGCATCGAGCACCGTGACGCGCGCGGGAATCGCGGCACCATCCCCACCCACCACCCGCACGTGCAGCCCTGCCCCTCCCAACAGCGTCGCGGCCGGCGTGTCGTGCAGCGTGATCGCGTGCAGCACGACGTCGTCGCGCACCTTCGCGGCAACCCGGAGCACGTTGCTGCCGTCGCGCAGCACACCTGCGGGCACCGGCAGCACGTGCACGAGATTGGCCTCCATCGGCACGAGGGTGCCGAGCACGCGGTCATTGATTTCGACCGTCCAGCGCTGCTTCACGTCGGACTGCCGTATCACGAGCGACCGCTCGGTGCCGTTGGCGCTGGCTTCGAACGTCAGCGAGAGGGATTCACCGAGCGGTGTGCGCCCCTCGAACGTGTCCCACTCCGGCGCGCCGGCGAGGCCGAGGTAGGCGGCCGATCCCAGCAGGGACAGCGAGCCGGTCCCGGACGGCGCCTGGGCGGCGGCCAGCAACACCGCCCCAACCGTCAGCGCCGCGCAGACATGTGTCCAGGCGTGTCGCCCCTCGAGCATGCGCGCTCCCCTGCAGGCCGATGCGAGTTCGACGGCAGGCGCGCAGCCGCGGTGTCGTCGTCCATCGAAGTGTGCGGCGCGCCCTACTTGGGCAACGCGTACGCGACGAGGCCGGTCGGGCCCTCGTGCGGCGTCGGCACGGCGCCGGGCCCGGTCGGCTGGCGATTCGAGGCGGTCACGAGCAGGAACTGACGGCCGCCGTGCTCGTACATCGACGGACCACCGCTCGTGGGGCCACCGAGCGGCAGCGTCGCCAACTCCTCGCCGTTGGCCGTGTCGTACACGTGCACCTTGCGGTCGGCTGCCGTCGCGAACACGAGGCCGGTGCCCGTGACGATCAGCCCACCCTTGGTCGTGGCCGCCGACCCCGTGCCCTTGATGCCGAGAGGCAGCAGCCGCAGGTCGTCGCCGAGGCCCTTTTGCCAGGCGATCTCACCCGTGTTCAGGTCGTACGCGGTCAGCGTGGTGTACGGCGGCTTGACGATGGTGGGGTAGAGCCCGAAGCCGTCGGTCGTGGGATAGCCTTCCTTCACGATCTCGTCGGGGTTGCCCGCGCGCGCCGGTCGCGTCTCGCCCGGCTTCAACAGCCGGATGATCGTCGGCACGTTGAAGCCGATCACGTACACGCGCCCATCGGTCGGATGGCCGGCGGTGCTGCCCCAGTTGGAGCCGCCCTGGTTGCCGGGCATGTGGATCACCTCCTCGAAGCCGATGGGCGTGAACGGACCCTCGTTGCGCGCCTCGAGGATGCGCCGACGGAACTGCTCGCGCTCCTGGTCGGTGAGGATGTACGGGTTCAGGTCGTCGACCGTGAACGACTGCCGTGAGAACGGCGCCGGCCTGGTCGGGAACGGCTGCGTGGGCGAGAGGTACTGGCCCGGCACCGTCGTCTTGGGCGGGACGGGCCGCTCCTCGATCGGCCAGATCGGCTCACCGGTCACGCGGTCGAAGACGTACAGGTAGCCGGTCTTGCTCGCCATCGCCACGATGTCGCGCTTCCTGCCGTCGTGGGTGATCGTGGTCAACTGCGGCGCGGAGTTGTTGTCCAGATCCCAGATGTCGTGGTGGACGGTCTGGAAGTGCCACAGGCGCTTGCCGGTGCGAGCGTCGAGCGCAATCAGGCTGTCGGAGAAGAGGTTGTCGCCGCGCCGGTAGCCGCCGTAGAAGTTGTACTTGCCGCTGCCCGTGGGCACGTAGGCGATGCCGCGGACCTCGTCGATGGAGAGTTCGCCCCAGTTGTTCGCGCCGCCGACCGTCGCCCGCGCGTTCTCGGGCCACGTGTCGGCTCCGAACTCGCCCTTGCGGGGAATGGTGCGGAACGACCACACGAGCGCGCCGCTGCGCACGTCGAAGGCACGGATGTCGCCGGGGGCCGAGGTGTACTCGGTGTTGGTGGCCGAGCCGAGGATGATCAGGTTCTCGAACACGCGGCCCGGCAATCGGCTCTGCTGCTGCACCTTCGCCGGGTCACGTTCGAGGCCCTCGCGCAGGTCGACCCTGCCCTCCTTGCCGAACGTCGTCACGAACTGGCCCGTGCGCGCGTCGATGGCCTGCAGCATGTTGAGTGTGCTGAAGAGCAGGCGCCGGTCCGCGCCGTCGGTGCTCTCCCAGTAGTTCACGCCACGGACGCTGAAGCCCTTGATCTCGGGCGAGACCCACAGTCGGCGTCCGGTGGCGGCGTCGAGGGCGACCAGCGTGTTGCCGTTGGCGCGCGTGTAGACGACCCCGCGCGCCATCAGCGGGTTGAAGTCGGTGTCGCCCTCGGGGTACGTCCACGCCACCTGCAGGCGAGCCACGTTGTTCCTGTCGATCTGGGTTGCGGCGACGAACCGGGAACTGTCGCCGCCGCCGGCGTAATCGCGCCACTCACGAGGGGACTGCCCGTTCCACGCGGCCGTCAACGCCACGCCCAACACGGTTGCCGTGGCCACGCAGGCGGCAAGCCCGCCCGCCCGTCGTCCTGCCCTGCTTCGAACCAGCGCTTCACGCATCGACGCGAACTCCTTCCGAACGAACGGCCAGTGTACCTGCAAGACGGTAAGTCAGAAGGCTGAAGTCCGAAGTCAGAAGGGAAGTCCGAAGTCCGAAGTCCGGAGCGGGCGGGCATCGCCTCTCCTCAGGTGTAGCCGCCGGACTCTATCCGGCGGGCGGATATCGGGCGTCGCACGGAGTCCGACGCCTGCACCAATGCCGCGAGGCGCCTGCACCGACGGTGAGGGAGCGCGCATGACGCAGGGTAGAGTGAGCGGATGCATGCGGCACCCGGCGACGCCTACCGCGCCCGTCTGGCGGCGTACGACGCGGCGGCGGGCACCGAGGAGCGGCGCTCGCGCAGGTTGTCGCGACTGCGCCTGATCACGGCGGCACTGATCGTCGGCGCGCTCGTGGCACTCGCCCAGCAGCCCTCGTGGTGGGCCGGCGCGGCCGCGGGCGCCGGCCTCGTCGTGTTCGTCTGGCTCGTCGTGCGTCACGATCGCGTCGAGCAGCGACTGGACGCCGCGCGCGCCATGGCGGTCCTCAATCGCGACGCGCTGGCGCGGCTGGCCCGCCACTGGGACGCGCTGCCCGCGGCGTGGACGCCGGTGCTCGCCGACGACCACCCGTTCGCGGCCGACCTCGACGTGTTCGGGCATGCCTCGCTCGTGCAGGTGCTCGGGCCGGTGCACACGCCGACCGGCCGCGACACGCTTGCCGGATGGCTCCTCGACACCTCGGCCTCCGATGTGTCCGCCATCGCCGCGCGCCAGGCGGCGGTGCGCGAGCTCGCGCCCGCCCTCGACTTCAGGCAGCACGCCGCGGCCCTGGCTCGGAACCTTGGCGGCGTGCGTGGCGGTGGTTCGAACCTTCCGCACGTGCTCCAGTGGGCGGAAGCGCCCGACGCACTCGCAGGCCGCACGTGGGTGCCCTGGGTCGCCGCCATCCTGGCCGTCGTGACCGTCGTCGCCGCCGTTGGCGCGTTCCTGGGCCTGGCGAGCGGCGCGTGGTGGATGTTGTCGGGCACGCTCGGCTGGGGACTGCGGTGGTACGTGCACGAGCCGCTCGAACACTCGGTGGGTGGCGCCTCCGGGGAGCATGGCCTGCGGCCCTGGGCGGCGCTCATCGCGCACGTGAGTGCGACGCGCTTCGGGTCGGCGCTTCTCGCGCAGGTTCGCGCGGACCTGCGCCGGCCGCACGCCGACGCACCCGGCGCGCTGCGCTCCCTCGAGCAGCTCGTCGCGCTGTCAGACGTGCGTCACTCGGTGTGGCTGTACGTGCCGCTGCAGACGCTCACGCTGTGGGACCTGCACATGTGGTGGGCCATCGAGCGCTGGCGTCGCCGGCATGGGACAGACGTCCGTCGATGGCTGGACGCCGTGGGGCGTGTCGACGCGTTGTCAGCGCTCGCGTCGATCGGCTTCGACCATCCGGACTGGGCGTGGCCGGAGCTCGACCCGTCCCTCGACCGGATCGAAGCCACGGGCGTGGGGCACCCGCTGCTCGCCGATGACGTGCGCGTCCCCAACGACGTGTCGGTCGGCCCTCCCGGACGCTTCCTGCTCATCACCGGGTCCAACATGTCGGGCAAGAGCACGCTGCTGCGAGCGATCGGGCTGAACGTGGTGCTCGCGCACGCGGGCGGGCCCGTCTGTGCGGCGCGCTTCCGCCTGCCGCCGCTGCAGCTCTACACGAGCATGCGCGTATCGGACTCGCTCGAACGGGGGCTGTCGCTGTTCATGGCGTCGCTCGTGCGGTTGCAGCAGGTGGTCACGGCGGCGCGCGGAGCCACGGCCTCACGGCGCCTCTGCTATCTGCTCGACGAAGTGTTGCAGGGCACCAACAGCGCAGAACGGCAGGTCGCCGTGCGCACGGTGATGCAGCATCTCCTGCACTGCGAAGCGATCGGCGTCGTCACCACCCACGATCTCGAGCTCGCCAGCGATCCATCGTTCGTCAGCCACGCCGACAGCGTCCATCTGCAGGAGACGCTCTCCGGGGCCGGCGACGAGGTGACGATGACGTTCGACTATCGGTTGCGGCCCGGCCCGGCGCGAGCCGGCAACGCGCTGCAGCTGCTGCGCATGCTGGGGCTCGCCGATTCCCATCCCTCGTAAGCGGCGATCCGTTCTCGCTCGCCGACGGGTCGGTTCCCGCATCGCGCGGGGCTACCTGCGACCGCTGGAAGCGCGTACGATTCGGAGGCGCGCACATCGCTCACCGCCGACGAGGCGCGCGACAGACACGGTGCTCCGGCTGGAGGTCGACATGGGAATGTTCACTCGCTCTGGTGGCGCGTGTCCGCTCATCGTGTTCTCAATCGCCGCGACGCTTGTCGGCGCCGCCGGCACGGCCCGCGCCGCTCCGATGGATTGCTGGTCGATCGGCACGCTCGCTGAAGCGATCGCTGTCGGAACCGTGGCGTGCGGGAGCCGGCAGTTCTCCGATTTCACCTTTACGACGTCGAGTGCCAGCGGTGCCACCGCCCTGGGCCTCGATGAGATCGCGTTGGAGTTCTCCTCGACGCGATTCGGACACGCTGTCGCCCTGGTTGGGAACTGGGACGTCCCGGTCGGCGATTCGGTCGCCGGTACGCTCTCGTTTCGCTTCGAGGGGATGCGCGTGGAGTCTGCCTCAGTCGGTCTGTACTCGGAGTGGGAATGGCCTGAAGCGGCCGTGAGCGGCCGACTGTGCCCGGATGCGGCGCTGCCTTGCGAGGACGGTGTCGTCCTCCCCCACGGGTTTCCTCCCCTGGACAAAGGACCGGGCAGCGTGACCGTGTCGTTCGTGCTCTCCACGCAGTGGCCGCGCCCTGAACTGCCAACGTATGTCGCAACGC
>JAEYZV010000396.1 GCA_023427865.1 Acidobacteriota bacterium | reverse complement strand
CCGTCGGGCGACGCGCGCACGATGTTGCGGGTGTCGATCACCAGGTCGACGCCCGCGTAGAGCGCCGCGTCCTTGAACTGGGTGTGGGCGGTCGAGACCAGCAGCGCGTCGTACTGCCGGAACGTCGCGTTGTCGCAGGGGACCGTGGCCAGGTCGAGCGCGTACTTGCGCCCGTGCCGCGCCCGCGGGAAGTACGGGTCGCAGTAGTCCACCTGCGCGCCCTTCTCCTGCAGCAGCTCGATCAGCTCGTAGGACGGCGACTCGCGGTCGTCGTCGATGTTCTCCTTGTAGCTCAGGCCGAGCACCAGCACCTTGGCGCCATTGACGCTCTTGCGCCGGTCGTTGAGCGCATCGGCCACCTTGCTCACCACGTAGCGCGGCATCGCCTGGTTGATCTCGCCGGCCAGTTCGATGAACCGCGTCCACATGCCGTGCTCGGAGGCCTTCCACGACAGGTAGAACGGGTCGAGCGGGATGCAGTGGCCGCCGAGCCCCGGCCCCGGGTAGAACGGCGTGAAGCCGAACGGCTTGGTCTTGGCCGCCTCGATCACCTCCCACACGTCGATGCCCATGCGGTCGAAGGTCACCTTCAGCTCGTTGACCAGCGCGATGTTGATCGACCGGTACACGTTCTCGAGCAGCTTGCACGACTCGGCCACGCGCGCCGACGCCACCGGCACCACCGTATCGACCCCGGCCGCATACAGGGCGACCGCCGCCTCGGTCGACGGGCCGTTCACGCCGCCCACCACCTTCGGAATCGTCTTGGTGTCGAAGCGCGCGTTGCCCGGGTCCTCGCGCTCGGGCGAGAAGGCGAGCAGGAAGTCGGCGGGGCAGCGCAGCCCGGAGGACTCGAGGATCGGCAGCACTTCCTCGTCGGTGGTGCCGGGGTAGGTCGTGGACTCGAGCACCACCAGCTGGCCCCGCCGCAGCCGGGTCGCGATCGCGCGGGCCGTGTCGTGGACGTAGGACAGGTCCGGTTCCCGGTGCGGCCCGAGCGGCGTCGGCACGCAGATCAGGATGGCGTCGCACTCGGCCAGGCGGTCGAAATCGGTGGTCACGCCGAAGCGGCCGCGCGCCGTCGCGGCGCGGACGCGCGCCGAACCGATGTGGCGGATGTAGGACTCCCCGCGGCTGAGCGCCTCGACCTTGGCCGGGTCGACGTCGAAGCCGAGGACGCGGAAGCCCGCCTCCTCGAACACGAGCGCGAGCGGCAGGCCCACGTAGCCCTGCCCGATGATGCCGACGACCGCCGTGCGGTCCTGGATGCGACTGAGAATCTCGGTCATTGTGCGGATGCGAAGCTGCGACTCGGACAGGGGCCCTTCCCCCTGGCGAACGCTATAGGCTAGCAAAGCTTCGCGGATTGTTCGCCATCACACGCACGCAGCGCCTCGGGGCCGCTTGGGGAAACGCGCCCGTCCGGCCAACTCGTGTTAACCAACGACGGCTCCCGCCGTTGATCCAGACAGATGCCGGATCCTCGCGCCGCAGGGAGCGGTCACGGATCCGGGAGGTGAACGTCATGGGCGATCTCGCGCCGGTTCTCGGCATTCTTTCCGTCTTCGGCTCCTTGAGCTTCCTTACCTGGGTGATCGTGGACGGCCTGCGCCGCAAGCAGCAGCTCCGGGTGCTCTCCGACTTCCACAACAAGCTGCTGGATCGCATCAGCAATGGACGCGAGCTCGCCGAGTTCATGGAAAGCCCCGGCGGCGTCCGTTTCGTGGAATCGATCTCCACCGAACGCACGCACCCCGCCCAGCGCGTCCTTCGAGCCGTGCAGATCGGCATCGTCCTGTGCGCGGCCGGCGTTGGATGCAGGGTCATCGGCTGGCAGAGCTCGGTGGTGGCGCGAGAAGCGAGCGAAGGCTTCGTCGTGCTGGGGATCCTGCTGCTCAGCGTCGGTATCGGCTACCTCGTGTCGGCTGCAGCGGCCTTCGGGCTCGGACGCGCGCTCGGCGTCTACGGCGACCAGGCCGCAGCGCCGACCCGCTGACACCGACGCCGGGACGTGATTCGTGCGCACGCACTCCGCCCACTCGTTGCCACTGGACGTGCCGGTGCCTGAACGGGACACGCTGGCGCTCGACGAGGCGGAGTTCCGCGCGTTCTACGAACAATCGGCCCGCTCGCTGCGAGCCTACCTGCGGCGCTCGCTGCCGGCACACGCAGTGGACGACGCGCTGCAGGAGGCGTACGTGCGGCTGCTGCAGTCGCCGCACGCGGCGCTGCCGCCGGACCAGCGACGGGCGTACCTGTACCGGATCGCGGCAAACCTTGCCAACGACGCGTGGCGCGCCAGCAGGAAGCCGCAAGCCGTCGAGGCGGCACTGGAACAGTTGCCGGCGCGCACCCCGTCAGATGCGGCACGCGTGGACGTCTCGAGAGCGATGGGCCGCCTGCGCGTCCAGGAGCGGACGATGTTGTGGCTTGCCTACGTGGAGCAGGCGAGCCATCGCGAAATCGCGGCAACGCTCGACGTGAAGGAAGGCAGCGTTCGCGTGCTGTTGTCGCGGGCGCGCCGCAAGCTCGCTGCGGCACTCGGGGTTTCCCGTTGAGGAGGATGCGATGACCGACGACCTGTGCTCGCGCGAAGCCGAGGTACTGCGAGCCTGCGGGTCCGGTGAGTGGCCGGCCGACCTGCTCGCACACTTGGCGACCTGCGTGCCGTGCCGCGAGGTACGGACGGTCGCGCTGTGCCTGCAGCAGGACGTCGATGCCGAGCAACTGCAGCCGCTGCCCGATGCAGGCGGGATCTGGTGGCGCGCCAGGGTGCAGGCGCAGCGGGAGGCGCGCGCGCGCGCCCTGCGCCCACTCGAGACGCTCGAGCGTGGGGAGCCGCTCGTGGCGCTCATCGCCGTCGTGACGCTGCTCGTGCTGCGTGGGGACGCCATCGCGGCGCGGGCGTTCCAGTGGATTGCCGGGGATGCGTCCGGCCAGATGCTGGCGGTGATGCCGCCCGCGTTGCTGCCCGTGCTGTTCGTGGGCCTCGGGCTGTGCGGCCTCGTCCTCCTCGTCGGCCTGAGCGCGGTCATCGCCAACGATTGAGAACGCCCGGGCGAGCGTCAGACTTGGCGTTCCGAGGGTCGGCCTTCGGGGTTCGGCCTTCGGGGTTCGGTTTACGATTCGCCGATGTCCCGATTCGTTCCGCACGCCTTCCTGGCGTCGGCCGTCGCACTCCTCTGCTCCATCACGCTGCTCGGCCAGCCCGCGGCCGTACCCACGCCGAGCGGCGCGCGGCTCACGTACACGAAGGCCGAGCACCTGGTCCCGATGCGCGATGGCACGAAGCTGTACACCGCTGTGTACTCGCCCCGCACCTGTCCTGCCGGGGGCGCACCGATCCTGCTCCAGCGCACGCCATACGGGTCCGGGCCGTACGGCGCGCGCGGTTTCCCGCAGGTGCTGGGACCGTCCCGACTCTTCCAGGACGATGGCTACATCTTCGTGTACCAGGACGTGCGGGGCCGCTACATGTCGGAGGGGATCTGGGAGGAAGTGCGGCCGCACAATCCGTCGAAGAAGGGCGACGAGTTCGACGAGTCGTCCGACGCGTACGACACCATCGACTGGCTCGTGCAGCACGTGCCCTGCAACAACGGACGCGTCGGAATGTGGGGGATCTCGTACCCCGGCTTCTACGCGCTCGCGGCGATGATCGATGCCCATCCCGCGCTCGAGGCAGTGTCGCCGCAGGGACCCGTTACCGACTACTACCTGAACGACGACGCGTACCACAACGGCGCGTTCATGCTCGCGCACAACTTCTCGTTCTACGTCGACTTCTTTCCGCGCGGTCCGCAGCAGCGCCTCCCGCAGCCGCGCAAGGAGTTCGACTACGGCACGACGGACGGCTACCGGTTCTACCTGCAGGCCGGTTCCCTCATGGACATGACGCGCAGGTACGGCCTCGAGCACAACCCGTACTGGATGATGCAGCTCGAGCACACGACGTATGACGCGTTCTGGAAGGCGCGCTCCATCTGGCGATACTTCCGCAACGTGACACCGGCGGTGCTGGTCGTGGGCGGCTGGTTCGACGCCGAAGACCTCGCCGGCCCGCTGCGCACGTTCCGCGCGCTCCGCGAACAGAGTCCGGAGACCGCGAGCCACCTCGTGATGGGCCCCTGGACGCACGGCGGCTGGTCGCGAGGCGATGGCTCGCAGGTGGCCCTGGCGAAGTTCGGTCAGCCGACGGGCACGTACTACCGCGAGCAGATCGAACAGCGGTTCTTCGCACGGCTGCTGCAGGGCCGCGACGCGGCGGCGGTGCCTGGCGCGGTCGTGTTCGAGACCGGGTCGAACCGCTGGCTGACGTCCGACACGTGGCCGCCGCGTTCGGAGGGACGCCGCTACTTCCTTGCGGCGGGTGGTGTACTGAGCACGGTCGCGCCTCGCGATCTGGACGCGCGCGACGAGTACGTGAGCGATCCGGCCAACCCGGTGCCCGCGGTCGGCTATCAGGCCATCGGCATGCCGCGCGACTACATGGCGTCCGATCAGCGCTTCGCGGCGACCCGCCCCGACGTGCTCGTCTACAGGAGCGCCGTGCTCACCGAGGACGTGACCGTGCGCGGTCCGATCGGCGTGTCGCTGCACGTGGCGACCTCGGGAACCGACTCGGACTTCATCGTGAAGGTGCTCGACGAGTACGGGCAGCACCACCCGCAGGCCGGCATCCAGCAGCTCGTGCGCGGAGAGCCGTTTCGCGGCAAGTTCCGCCGGTCGTTCGAGGCTCCCGTGCCGTTCGAGCCAAACGTCCCCGACGAGATCCGCTTCGATCTCCCGGACGTGGCCCACACCTTCCGCAAGGGCCACCGCATCGTCGTGCACGTCCAGAGTTCGTGGCTGCCGATCTTCGATCGCAACCCGCAGACGTTCACCGACATCCCAACGGCGCCACCCGAGCAGTTCGTGAAGGCGACACAGCGGGTGTACCGGAGCGCGACGCGCCCGTCGCACGTCACTTTGCCCGTAGTGAGGTAGGGGCGGCTCTCCGAGCCGCCCGGTCGACGCGCCCATGGCGCTGCTCGCACCCCGAACCGCGGAGAGGTAGGGGCGGCTCTCCGAGCCGCCCGGTCGACG
>JAEYZV010000386.1 GCA_023427865.1 Acidobacteriota bacterium | reverse complement strand
TTGCGGGCCTGCGGACGCGGCGGCATCAGCGTTCGACCTCCAGGGCCTCGAGCAGTCGCGGCCCGAGCGATCCGACCGACCCGGCCCCGAGCGTCACGATCAGGTCACCCGGCCGCGAGATGGCCGCCACCGACGCCGGCGCCTCCGCGCGGTCGTCGACCATGTGCACGGGCCCGCCCCCCTTGCCGGCGATTGCCTCGGCGAGCGCGTCGGAGGTGACGCCCGGTATGGGGTCCTCGCTCGCGGCGTAGATCGGCAGCAGGCACACCTGATCGGCCTGGGCCAGCACCTCGGCGAACTCCGCCATCAATGCCGCGGTGCGCGTGTAGCGATGCGGCTGGAACAGCAGCACCAGCCGCCGCGACCAGGCCTCCCGGCACGCGGCGACGACGGCAGCGATCTCGGTCGGGTGATGTCCGTAGTCGTCGACGACGAGCACGCCTGCGCGCTCGCCCACGACCTGCAGCCGTCGCTCGGCGCCCCGGAACTCCGCCAGGCCGGCGGCGATGCGATCGAACGGCACGCCGAGCTCGAGGCCGACACCGACTGCTGCAAGCGCGTTGCGGAGGTTGTGTCGGCCGGGCACGTGCAGCCGCAACGTGCCGAGCCGCTCCCGCGCCCCGTCGCCGTGCCCACGCCTCTCCACCTCGCACGTCGTCTCCCCGTGCCCGCTGGTGATGTGCGTGGCAACGAGCATCGCGTCGTCGGTATCGGTGGCGTACGTGACGACCCGGCGCGTCATGCGCCCCAGCAGCCGCGCGAGGACCGGGTCGTCCACGCCGACGATCACCGCGCCGTCGAACGGCACCCTGTTGGCGAACTCGACGAACGCATCGAGCGCACGTTCGAAGGTGCCGTAGTGATCGAGGTGCTCGCGGTCGACGTTGGTGATCACGCCGATCGAGAACGACAGCTTCAGGAACGAGCCGTCGCTCTCGTCGGCCTCGGCCACGATCACTTCGCCCTGCCCCAGCCGCGCGTTGCTGCCGAAGGCACTGAGGCGCCCGCCGATGACCGCCGTCGGGTCGAGTCCGGCGCGTTCGAGCATCAGCGCCACCATCGACGTGGTCGTCGTCTTGCCGTGCGCGCCGGCGATCGCGACGCCGACGGGGCGCAGCCGCATCAGCTCGGCCAGCATGTCGGCGCGTGCGATCACCGGGATGCCGCGCCGGTGCGCCTCGACGATCTCCGGGTTGTCCTGGCGCGCCGCCGACGTCACCACGACAACATCGGCGTCGCCGACGTTGACCGCGTCGTGGCCCTCGTGCACGCGTACCCCCATCGAGGCGAGCCGCCGCGTGATGTCGGACGCCTTCGCTTCCGAGCCGCTCACCGGGTAACCGAGGTTCACCAGCACTTCGGCGATGCCGCTCATGCCGATGCCGCCGATTCCGACCAAGTGCACGTGCCGCGGGTGGTCGGCCATGTCAGTGCACCCCCTTCATCAGCGCCTCGGCACGCGCGGCGATCACGTCGGCCGCATCCGGCCGGGCGAGACCGCGCGCGCGCGTCGCCATGGCCTGCCTGCGCTCGTCGTCGGTGAGCAGCGCGCGCAGTTCCGCCGCCAGACGTTCGCCGCTGAGATCCGCCTCGTCGAGCATCACGGCGGCGCCAGCCGCCTCCAGCGTGCGGGCGTTGGCGCGTTGGTGATCGTCGGTGGCGTGCGGGAAGGGCACCAGGATGGAGGTGCGGCCGGCCGCCGTCAGTTCGGCCAGCGTGGTGGCGCCGGCGCGGCTGACGATCAGGTCCGCTGCCGCCATCTGCTGCGGCATGTCGCTGATGAACGGCCGCACGTCGGCCGTGATGCCTGCGGCCGCGTAGGCGGCCGTCACCGCTTCACGATCACGTTCTCCCGTCTGATGCACGATGAGCACCGGGCCCGGTATGTCACGAATGTGCGCCGCTGCCGCCACCATCGCCTGATTGATCGCGTGTGCACCCTGTGAACCTCCGAAGACGAGGACCCTCCGTTCACCCGCCGTGGTCGGCCGCGGCCCGATCGCGAGGAACGCCTCGCGCACGGGGTTGCCGCTCACGAACCCATGGCCATGGAAGAAGCGCAGCGACGACTCGTAGGTGACGCCGGCGGCGTCGACCATGCGCGCCAGCCACCTGTTGGTCAGGCCGGGAGTCGCGTTCTGCTCGAGCAGGAGCGTGGGGATGTTGCGCAGCGCCGCCAGCGCCACGACGGGACCGGAACTGTAGCCCCCCACGCCGATCACGAGGTCGGGTCGCCGACGCGAGAGCACCTGCCACGCGTCGAACGCGCTGAGGGGCAGCAGCCCCACGCCACGCGCCACCGCGCCTGCGCTCTTGCCCTTCAGCCCCGCACTCCGGATCACGTCCAGTTCGAATCCCTCCTGCGGCACGATGCGCGTCTCGATGCCGCGCGCCGTCCCCACGAAACTCACGTGCGTGCGCGCGTCCTTCCTGCGCAGCGCGTGTGCGACGGCGATGCCCGGGTAGAGATGCCCGCCGGTGCCGCCGCCGGCAATCACCACATGCCGTGGCCGGGCGCTGTCGGTACGTGCCTCCACGTCAGGCATCGATCGAGGCGTGCTGCGACACGTTGAGCAGGATGCCGAGGCCGACCATGTTGACCAGCATCGACGACCCGCCGGCACTGACGAACGGCAGCGGCAGCCCCTTGGTCGGCAGCAAGCCGAGCACCACACTGATGTTGATCAGCCCCTGCACGGCCATCATCGTCGTCAGGCCGACCGCAAGGAACGCACCGAACCGGTCCTGCGCATTGGCGGCGATGCGCAGACCGCGCCAGCCGATCACGAGCAGCGCCATCAGCACCGCACAGGCGCCGAGCAGGCCCGTCTCCTCGGCGATCACCGCGTAGATGAAGTCGTTCTGCGGCTCGGGCAGGAACCGAAGCTTCTGCAGACCTTCCATGACACCGCGCCCCGTCAGGCCACCGGTGCCAACGGCGATCAGCGACTGGATCACCTGGAATCCCGTGCCGAGCGGGTCGGCCCACGGGTCGAGGAACGCGAGCACGCGGGCTCGCCGGTAAGGCGTGAGCCAGACGAGCACGTAGAGGACCGGCGCCGCCACCAGGCCGGCCAGCCCCAGGTACTGCAGGCTCAGTCCCGCCGCGAACAGCATCGCGAAGGCGACGATGCCGATCGAGATCGTCGTGCCGAGGTCGGGCTGGTACAGGATGAGGCCCGCCATCGCACCGAGCACGGCGCCCACCGGCACGAGCACGCTCCTGACGTCGTTGATGCGCTCCATGCGCCGGCTCAGGAGGTCGGCGACGAAGATGACGATGGCGAGCTTGGCGAACTCCGAGGGCTGGATGCCGATGCTGCCGAAGCCGAGCCAGCGCTGGGCGCCCTTGACGCTCTGCCCGGCGCCGACGAGCTTCATCAGCGCCAGCGAGCCGAGAAGCAGGAAGACGACGGCGAGGGCCGTGTTGATCACCGTGGGCTGCTGCCAGGCGCGGTAGTCGATGCGCATGACCACCACCATCAGCAGCGACCCGAGGAGCACCCAGGTCGCCTGGCGTGCCATCAGCTGCATCGGGATCGACGTCGCGTCCATCGCCCTGCCGGCCAGCGCGCTGTACACCATCACCACGCTGACGCACACGAGGAAGAGCGCGGCCCCGAACAGCCACTTGTCAGACTTCAACTTGCGAGCCATGACGCTCTCCCTCTAAAGGCGCAGCTCGCTGCGCCCGAAACGATGGGGTGCGGAACGAATGGTGAGCGGTCAGCAGTCATCAGCAGACGTACGGGCCGGGACACGGACCTCGCAAGCCGGGGCAGCCTGCGTTCCCAGCGGCCAGCTCTCGACCGCGTCACGCCGGCTGATGACTGCTCACCTCTCACCCGTTCTGCACCTCCGCGCCATCGGCGGCCAGGCGGGCGACGATGGCCTTGAACGCGCGACCACGATCGGCGTAGTCGCGAAACATGTCGAAACTCGCGCAGGCCGGCGCCAGCAGCACCACGCCACCGTCCCTGCGTTGCGCGAGCGCCTGCACGACGGCGTCGTCCAGCGAGGCGGCGCGCGTCACCGGTACCAGCGACCCGAGCGACGCCTCGACGAGCGGTGCGGCCTCGCCGATCGCCACCACCGATCCGCCGCGCGCCTGCAGCGGCGCGGCGAGACGCGTGAAATCGCCGCCCTTGTAGACGCCGCCGACGATGGCCGTTACCGGCACGTCGAACGCCTCGATCGCCATCGTCGCCGCGTCCACGTTGGTGGCCTTCGAGTCGTTGTAGACGCGCGCGCGGCCAATCGCCGCGACGTACTCGAGCGCGTGCTCGAGGCCGGTGAATCCTTCGACGGCGCGTGTCATGTGCGCGCCTGACGCACCGGCAAGGTCGGCGACCGCGCACGCCGCCATGACGTTGCCGAGCATGTGCCTGCCCGTGAGTCGTACCGCCGATACGGGCACCAGCGCTTCGGCGGGCCCGCCAGCCTCGCGCCTCGCGATGGCGTCACCAGCCAGCCCGACGCCCGCCTCGGTGGCGACGTCGACGCCGAAGCGCACGATCTGCGCGCCGCTGCGGGTCGCGTGCGCCGAGATGCGCGGGTCACCGGCCGGCACGACCGCCCAGTCGCCCTCGGTCTGGTTCTCGAACACGCGGGCCTTCGCGCGCTCGTACGCGTCCTCGGTGTGATGCCGGTCGAGATGATCGGGCGAGAAGTTCAGCCAGACCGCGATGTGGGGGTGGTAGCGGTCGATCGTCTCGAGCTGGAAGCTGCTCGTCTCGACCACGTGCCACGTCCTGGCGGTCGACGCCTCGATCTGCGCCGAGAGCGGCACGCCGATGTTGCCGCCGACGAGCACGGGCTGGCCGGAGGCCTCGATCATCCGGCCGACGAGCGTCGACGTCGTCGACTTGCCCTTCGATCCAGTGATCGCAATCACCGGTCCGGCGAGGAACGACGCCGCGAACTCGAGCTCGCCAATCACCCTCACGCCGCGTGCGCGCGCGGCCTGCAGCGGCGCAGCATCCACGGGCACGCCCGGGCTGACGATCACCAGGTCGGCCGAGGCCGGCGTGTCGCCGGGCATCGCGCCGACCTGCAGCGCCACGCCGAGCGCCTCGAGCTCGTCGCGCTCGGGGAGATCGGCCCTGGCGTCGATCAGCGTGACGCGCCCGCCGCGTGCGATCACGAGCCGGCTCGCGGCCACGCCGCTGCGTCCACCGCCCACCACCGCCACATGGCGCCCCGATACGTCGTACGGTGTCGGCGTCATCGGAGCTTGAGCGTCGTGAGGCTGAAAAGCGCGCACACGATCGCGATGATGAGGAAACGGGTGATGACCTTCGGCTCGCTCCAGCCAATGAGCTCGAAGTGGTGATGGAGCGGCGCCATGCGGAAGATCCGCCTGCCGCGCAGCTTGAACGAGCCGACCTGCAGGACGACGGACGCGGCCTCGAGCACGAACACGCCGCCGACGATGACCAGCAGCAGTTCCTGCTTGATCAGCAGCGCCACGGTACCGAGCGCGCCACCGAGCGCGAGCGACCCGACGTCGCCCATGAACACTTCCGCGGGATAGGAGTTGTACCAGAGGAACCCGAGGCTCGCGCCGACGAGCGCGCCGCAGAAGATCGTCAGCTCTCCGGCCGGCGGGAAGCGCACGAGCAGCAGGTACTCGGCCAGCACGCGGTGCCCGGTCACGTACGCCAGCGCGGTCATCGTCGCCGCAGCAACGGCGAACGTGCTGATCGCCAGGCCGTCGAGGCCGTCGGTGAGGTTCACGGCGTTGGACCAGGCGACGAGCACGAATGTGGCGAACGCCACGTACATGTAGCCCAGGTCCGGAATCAGGTCCTTGAAGAACGGGAAGATCAGCCGGGTGTTGTAGAGGCCCTTGTTGGCCAGCACGATCAGCGCGATCCCTACGCAGAGCCCGACGACGATCTGGCCGCCCATCTTGTAGCGCGGCAGCAACCCGTGGTGATCGCGCCGGGTGATCTTGAGGTAGTCGTCCGTGAAACCGATCGCCCCGAAGGCGAGCGTGGCGAGCACCGCAATCCAGATGTAGGCGTTGGTCAGGTCGGCCCACAGCAGTGTCGGCACGATCGCCGCTGCGAGGATCAACAAACCGCCCATCGTCGGCGTGCCCGCCTTGGGGCGATGGCTCTCCGGTCCTTCGTGACGGATCACCTGCCCGATCTGGAACGCGCGCAGGCGTCGGATCAGCCAGCCACCCATCAGCAGGCTCACGGCGAGCGCGGTGATGCTCGCCGCGGCCGTGCGGAACGTGATGTATCGCGTGACGTTCAGGATCGTCAGCGTCTCGTGGAACGGGTAGAGGAGGTGGTACAGCATCAGCGTGCCCCCTCCGTCAGCGCCTGCACGATGGCTTCCATGCGGATGCCACGCGAGCCCTTCACGAGCACGACGTCACCCGCCTGGATGAGGTCGCGCGCGAGCTCGGCGCCGGCGCGGCTGTCGTCGGCATGACGCACCGTGGCCACACCGGCGTCACGGGCGGCATCGGCGAGTGCGCGGGCGGGTGCACCTCCCACGGCGATCACCACATCGATGCCCGACCGTGCCGCCGCGAGACCGCACTCGACGTGGTAGTGGTCGCTGAACTCGCCGAGCTCGAGCATCTCGCCGAGCACCGCCACGTGACGGCCCGGCGTATCGGCGAGCGTCTCCAGGGCGAGCTTCAACGCCGACGGGCTCGAGTTGTACGCGTCGTCGATCACGACCCAGCCGCCCGGCGCGCGCACGACCTCGCCGCGATGGGCCGCCGGCACGAGTCCGCCGATGCCGTCGACGATGTCGCGGGCGGGCACGCCGACGGCGAGCGCCACGGCCGACGCAGCCGCGATGTTCGTGAGGTTCGCCTTCCCCAGCAGGCGTGTCTCCACGCCGTACGGCTCCCCGCGCAGCGACAGCGTCGCCGTCGCGCCGTCGAAGCCGCGCCAGCGCGCACCGGTGATCGCGACGTCGGCAGGCACCTCCACGCCGAACGTGATCACCTGGCCGGGGAACCCGGCTGCACGGGCGATGACCATCTGGTCGCCGGCATTGGCGACGAACACGTCTCCGGGCGTGGCCTGTTCGAGGATCTCGGCCTTCGCCTCTGCGATCTCGTCCACGGAGGCGAACGCGCCGATGTGCGCCTCGCCGACGTTCGTCCACACGCGCACCTGCGGCTGGGCGATCTCGACGAGCCGGCGGATCTCGCCGAAGCCGCTCATCCCGAGCTCCACGACCGCCATCTGCGGCGCCGTCCGGAGCTCGAACAACGACAGCGGCAGCCCGATGTGGTTGTTCAGGTTGCCGCGATTGCGGAACGTCGTGAAACGGCGCGCGAGCAGCGTCGCCGCGATTTCCTTCGTCGTGGTCTTGCCGGCACTGCCCGTGATGGCGATGACGGTGGAGCCGGCGCGACGACGGATGACGTGCGCCGCGTCCTGCAGCCCCTGCAGCGTGTCCGCGACGACGATGGCCGGGACGTCGGTGGCCGTGATCGCGCTCGCCTCGCTCACGACCACGGCGCCGGCACCACGCGCGATCGCCTCGGCCACGAACGTGTGCCCATCGAAGCGCGGCCCGCGGATCGCGACGAACAGGTCGCCAGGTGCGAGCGTCCGCGTGTCGATCGACACGGTTGGCAGCAGCCGATCCGCCGGCCCATGACGCAGCACGCCGCCGAAGGCCTCTGCCATCTCGTGCGCGGTCAGGGCGAACGGTTGCGCGCTCATCGCGTGCTCCCCCGGCGCCGCAATGCCGCGCGCGCGACCTTCGCGTCCTCGAAGGGCAGGACGCGTTCGCCGATGGTCTGCGTGGATTCGTGCCCCTTGCCGGCGATGACGACGACGTCGCCAGGCTGCGCCTCGACCACCGCCTGCGTGATCGCTTCCTCGCGATCCACGATGGCGCGCCACGGCGTCGACTGCACCGTGGGTACGCTCTGCCCCTGATGACGCGACGGACGCTCGGGCTGCACCAGTCCGCGCTTGATGTCGTCGATGATCGCCGCCGGATCCTCCGAGCGGGGGTTGTCCGACGTGAGGATGACGAGATCGCTGAGGCGCGCCGCCACCGCGCCCATCAACGGGCGCTTGGTGCGGTCCCGATCGCCTCCGCAGCCGAAAACCGTGACGATGCGGTGCGGCGCCAGCGCGCGCACGGTCTCGAGCAGGTTCTTGAGCGCGTCGTCGGTGTGCGCGTAGTCGACGATCACGCTGATGTCGTGCGGCGCTCCCGACACGAGCTCGAACCGCCCCGGCACGGCGGGCGCCCTTGCAAAGCCGTCCGCGATCGCGGGGAGCGGCACGCCGAGCGCCACGCACGCCGCGACGACCCCGAGTGCGTTGTAGGCGTTGGGCCGGCCAGGCAGGCTCGTGCGCAGGTGCAGCGGTCCGGCCGGCGTGCGCAGCTCGGCCTCGATGCCGGAGAGCGTGAGCGACAGGGACACGGGCCACACGTCGGCTTCGCGTGTCAGCGCATACGTCACTGGGCGTCGGACGACATCGAGGAGGCGCTCGCCGCGTGGGTCGTCGATGTTGATGGCCGCCGGCGCGTCGGGTGGCAGCATCTCGAACAGGCGGCGCTTGGCGGCGAAGTACGTCTCCATGTCGCCGTGGTAGTCGAGATGGTCGCGCGTCAGGTTGGTGAAGATGGCCGCGGCAAAACGCGTGAACGCCACGCGCTCGAGATCGAGGGCGTGCGAGGACACTTCCATCGCGCACGCCACGCAGCCACCGTCCACCATCTCGCGCAGCAGCCGCTGCAGGTCCGGTGCCTCCGGCGTCGTCCGCGCCGCCGGCCGTTCGTGGTCGCCCACGCGGTACCCGGTGGTGCCGATCCGGCCGCTCTTCCAGCCCGCCTCACGGAAGACGCCCTCGAGCAGGTACGTGGACGTGGTCTTGCCGTTGGTGCCCGTGACGCCGACCAGCGTGAGTTGCTCGCTCGGGTGCCCGTAATACACCGCGCCGCATGCCGCGAGGGCGACGCGCCCGCGCTCGGCCGCGATCCACGGCACCGGCGACGGACGATCGCTCGCGCGCTCGGCCACGATTGCGATCGCGCCCTTGTCGATCGCCTGCTGCGCGAACGCCGTGCCGTCGCTCTGCGCACCCCGCAGCGCCACGAAGACGGCTCCAGGCACGACCGCGCGCGAGTCGTACGTGATGGCGGTGACCTCGCGTGCCGCCGCCGCTCCCAGATCCGGAACCTGCAGGGGCGTGAGGCGGCCGACGTCGGCCAGGAACCCGCCGAGCGTGCGATCCGCCATCAGCGTTCGCCCTCCGCGGCCGTGTCGAGTTCGGGGAACTGCTCGAGCTCGAGCACGCAGACGCCGCCCTCGCCGACCGGAGTCCCTGCGGGCACGCTCTGGCTGGCGACGAATCCCTGTCCGCGCAGCCGCGGCTCCCAGCCGAGATCGACGAGCGTGCGGACGGCATCGCGAGCGCTCAGCCCGGTGAGATCGGGCAGCGACGTCTGCGATTCGACATGCAGCGCCGGCTGGTCGCGCCGGACGTCGACGACCGGCTTCAACGTCGGGCCGTCCCCGCTGCGCGCGACGACGATCGGCGGCTGCCGGTTCACGTTGGGCGGGATCGCGAGGTGCCGCAGCGCCGCGTCGGCGATGCGCTGGAAGACCGGTGCGGCGACCACGCCGCCGTAGTACCCCTTCCGCTTGGGCGCGTCGATCACCACGATCATCGCCACCGCCGGATTGCGCGACGGGAAGAAGCCGGCCGTCGACGCCATGTACTCCATGAGGTACCCGCGTCCACCCTCGTTCAGCTTGCGCGCCGTGCCCGTCTTGGCGGCCAGCGTGTAGCCCTCGATGCGGGCCGCCTTCGCCGTGCCGTCCTCGACGACGTTCTCCATGAGTGCCGTGAGCCGCGCCGCCGTCTGCGGCGAGATGGCGCGGCGCACGACCTCACGCGACGTGGGCAGGCGCGTCCCGCCCGCCACCTTCGCACGCACGATGCGGGGCTTGAGCAGCTCGCCGCCGTTGGCGATGGCAGCCATCGCGGCGGCCATCTGCAGCGGCGTCACCGCGACCGTGTAACCGATCGCCACGCGTGCGAGGTCGTGCTCCTTGATGTCCTCGAGCCGCATCACGATGCCGCCGCTCTCGGCCGGGAAGTCGCGCGTGGCGCGGACGCCGAAGCCGAAGCGCTTCACGTAGCGCATCAGCCGCTCGGTGCCGAGCCGGTTGACCGCCACGCGGGCCGTCCCGCAGTTGCTCGACTTGGCGAACACCTTCTCGAACGTCGTGACGCCCACCTGCTTCACGTCCGAGATCGGGCGTGCGCTGCCGAACCGGCACGGCATCGTCGCGTCGACGATGTCGCTCGGGCGGATGACGCCCTCCTCGAGGGCCGCCGCCGCGGTGATGGTCTTGAAAGTGGACCCGGGCTCGTAGATCGTCTCGACGGCGCGGTTCACCCGCGAGTGGCGATCGACCTCGATCGAGTCGTTGGGATTGAAGTGCGGCTCGCTGACGAGCGCGAGGATCTCGCCCGTGTGCGGGTCCAGCATCACGACCGTGCCGCCGAGCGCGCCGTGCTCCTCGACGGCCGCGCGCAGTTCGCGCTCCGCGACGTACTGCAGCCGCGCGTCGATGGTCAGCTCCAGTACCGCGCCGGCGCTCGGCGCCTCGCGTACGCTCGTGGCCAGCACGCGACGCTGCGCGTCGTGCTGCACGATGAGCGTGCCGCCCGTGCCGGAGATGGCCTCGTCGTGCACGAGCTCGAGTCCGCCGACGCCGCTGTTCTTGGCGTTGACGAAGCCGATCAGGTTCGACGCCAGGTCGCGATTGGGATAGTACCGCCGGCTCTCCTTGAGGAAGCCGACGCCGGCGAGCCCGAGCGCCTGCACGCGCTGCGCCTCGGAGGGCGTCGCGCGCTTGCGGATGTAGACGAAGTCCTTCTTGCCCTCGAGCCGCTTCTCAATGCTCTCGCGCACGTCGTCGCTGCACCGCGACAGGGCCGCGCAGATGCGTGCCGCGAGGTCGGCGACATCGACCGACGGGGCGAGATCCTTCGGCACCACCGACAGCGTCCCGGTCCGTCCGCCATGGCCCTTCTCGAGCACGAGCCCGGGCTGGCTCAGCTCCGCGATCTCGTCGACCTCGGTGTCCGACAGGCGGCCGACGACAGGTGCCCGGCCACGACGGCTGTCGAGGCGCTGCACGAGCGACATCCGCTCCTCGCCGTCGCAGCCTTCGAGCACGTCACAGAGCCGCGACGCGGTCATCTCGGGGTCGCGGACGTCGCTCGGCACCGCGTAGATGACGTCGCCGTCGACGCTGTAGGCGAGCACGCGCCCGTGCCGATCGAGGATCTGGCCCCGGCGCGGGTTCAGGTCGATGGTCTGGCTCTGCTGGCTCTCCGCGCGCGCGACGAGCACGTCGTGCTGCAGGACCTGCAGGTACACGAGCCGCGCCACGATGCCCGTGGCCCACAACAGCATCAGGGCGCCGGCAAGGGCCACGCGCGGCCGCAGCGTCTTGCGCCAGTCGATCTCCTCCGCCTGGGCGTCCAGCCCGGCACGCTGCGCCTCGCGCATGACGCGCGGGTTGTTCAGCGCGGCCGCGTTGGCCTCGAGGCCAGAGAGCAGATCCGTGACGTCCTCCCCCGGACGGCTCACCGTGAAGCCACCACGGAGCGCGTCGGGGGCGGGGCCACCGTCACGCGCTCGACCACGGCCGACGTCTCGCGCGTCGGCGCCTTCATCTTCAGCTGACCCGTCGCGATGGCCGCGATGCGGGCGGGGGATACCAGGGTCGCCTTCTCGAGGGTGAGGTGGCGGCGCGACTCCGTGAGCTCCCGGATCTGTCCGTGCAGCGTCGCCGCCTGCCGTTCGAGCCGGCGGGCGTCGTGGTGCTGCCAGGCGGCGAAGAGCACGGCGATCAGCACGACGGCGCCGCCGATCACGCTGCGGAACAGGTCGCGCTGGCGTGCGTGGTCCACCTCGCGCACGATCGTGCGGTTCTGCACCTGCTTGCGGACGACGAAGTCCCTGTCCACGTCAGGCCAGCCTTTCCGCGACGCGCAGCTTGGCGCTGCGGGACCTGGGGTTGCGCGCGATCTCTTCCTCAGTGGCCTCGACCGGTCGGCGCGTCAGCAGCGTGACGAGCGGATCGGGGGCCTGCGCCAGCGCCCGGAACGTGTGCTTGACGATGCGGGCCTCGAGCGAGGGGAACGCGATGATCGCGATGCGGGCCCCGGCGAGCAGCCGGCCGACGGCCATGCGGATGAAGGCGTCGAGGCCCTCGAGCTCGCGGTTCACCCAGATGCGGAGCGCCTGGAACGTGCGCGTGGCCGGGTCGATGCGCTGCCAGCCGCGCGAGGGCACGGCGCGGCGGACGACGGCCGCGAGCTGGCCGGTCGTTTCGAGCGGCCCCGCCTCGCGGGCCCGGACGATGGCACGCGCGATGCGGCGCGAGAAGCGCTCCTCGCCGTACTGGTAGATGATGTCGGCCAGCGCGGCTTCGTCCACCGTCTGCAGCATCTGCGCAGCCGTGAGCCCGCTCTCGCGATCCATCCGCATGTCGAGCGGCGCGTCGGCGCGGAAGCTGAAACCCCGGGCGGCATCGTCGAGCTGCATGGAGGAAACGCCGAGGTCGGCGAGGATGCCGCCGTCGATATGTGTCAGGCCGCGGGCGTCGAGCTCGTCTTCGAGATTGCGGTAGTCGGCATGCACGACCTCGACGCGATCGCGCAGGTCGGCGAGGTTGTCGGTGGCGAGAGCGATGGCGGAGCGATCACGGTCGAACGCGAGTACGCGCGACGCGCCGGCCTCGAGAAGGGCGCGAGTGTGACCACCTGCCCCGAGGGTGCAGTCGACGAACAGCCCTCCGCGGGCGGGTGCCAGGTGGCTGATGACCTCCGCGACGAGTACCGGTGCGTGCATGGCGCGCTCAGATCCCCAGCGCCGCGAGTTCAGCGAGGTGGGTGTCGTTCAGGCCATCGCTCTGGACCTTCGACCGCAGTCGGTCGCTGTTCCAGATGTCGAGGAACGTCTGCATGCCGAGCACGTCCACCTCGGCGGACGCACCGGCGGCTTCACGGAGTGGCGGGGGAATGACCACCCGTCCCTGGGTATCGAACTCGGCGAGCTGGCCCCAGTAGGAAGTGGTCATTTCGAAGGACTTGCGCGACGGGTTGAGCTGCGGGAGGCTGCGGAGCTTCTCCTCCACGCCCTCCCAGACCTTGAGCGGATAAAGGCGGACGAATTCCCCAGTGGGAGACAGGCTCGTCAGGTACAGCGCGGGCCCGTACTCCGCTTCGATGAGCGCTCGGAATGCGCTGGGCACCTTGAGGCGCCCCTTGTCATCAATCCTGGCTGAAATGCGGCCGCGGAGCACCACAGATCTCCACTTTGGTCCACTTTTGTCCACGGCGAGGATAGGCAACGGTGAAACCGGAGTCAATCGAAACTTCTGACTGGCAAGGACTTCGCCTTAGCTTCGCCACTTTCGGCATGCTAGGATGCTCGGCGCTTGGCTCCGACGGTCGTCGTCTGCGAGGCGCAGGTGCCCTTCGTCAGGGGTGGGGCCGAGGCGCTTGTCCGCGAGCTGGTCCGTCAGCTGGAGGCGCACGGGTGCCTCGTGGAGCGCGTCAGCGTTCCCTTCAAGTGGTATCCGAAGAAGGAGTTGCTGGCGCACGCCGCGGCATGGCGCCTCCTCGACCTGAGCGAGAGCTGCGGCCGCCCCATCGACCTCGTCATCCCGACGAAGTTCCCGACCTACTGCGTCAGGCACCCCCACAAGGTGACCTGGCTCATGCACCAGTACCGGGCCGCCTACGACCTCTGCGGCACCGAGTACGCCGATTTCGACCACCGGGAAGAGGACACCGCGGTGCGCGAGCGGCTTCGCGAGCTCGACAGGGAGATGCTCGGCGAGTGTGCGGCGGTGTACACCATCTCCCGCACGACGTCGGACCGTCTCGCGCGGTTCAACGATGTGCCGTCGACGCCGCTGTACCATCCGTCCCCGCTCGCGTCCTCGCTCCGGCCCGGGCCCTATGGTGACTATTTCCTCTCGGTAGGCCGGCTCGAGACGGTCAAGCGCGTCGACCTGGCGATCGAGGGCATGGCGCACGTGCCCCCGCCGATGCGCCTGCTGATCGTCGGCGAGGGCACCTTCCGCCACGGCCTGGAACGCCGGATCGAGGACCTCGGGCTCGGGGATCGGGTCTCGCTGCTCGGCGGCGTCGACGAGCGGACGCTCGTGGACCTCTACGCCGGGGCACGCGGCGTCGTGTTCGCGCCGTTCGACGAGGACTATGGCTACGTGACGCTGGAGGCGTTCGAGGCGCGCAAACCCGTGGTGACCGCATCCGACAGCGGGGGCGTGCTCGAGTTCGTGCGCGACGGTGTGAACGGCCTCGTCTGCCCACCCGAACCGGCGGCGGTGGGGGCTGCGCTGGCGGCGCTGGCCGCCGATCCGGGCCGAGCGGCCGCGCTCGGGGAGGCGGGGTACGATAGCACCCGCGCGATCTCCTGGGACGGGGTCGTCGCCGCGCTCACCGCCGGACTGGCGCGACGCGAGGATCCTCCCGTCGCCTGACATCAGTGGCCGCGCCCGAGACCGTTTCCATCCTCATCCCTGCGTACAACGAAGGCCCGGTGGTCGGCGAGGTGATTCACGCGCTGCGCGCCGCGGCCCCGTGGCACCAGATCCTGCTCGTCGACGACGGATCGTCGGACGACACCGGGCGTCATGCCGCCGAGGCGGGCGCCCAGGTGCTGCGACACCCCTACAACAAGGGGAACGGCGCGGCGGTCAAGACGGGCATCCGCGCAGCGACGGGTGAGTACGTTCTGGTGATCGATGGCGACGGCCAGCACAAGCCGGAGGACGCCCGGCGCATCGTGGACCTGCTCGGCGAGTACGACCTCGTCGTGGGCGCACGCGCGGGCCACACGCAGGCGACCGGCGTCCGGCGCGTGGGCAATGCGCTGCTGAACGCGTTTGCCGCCTACATGACCGGCCGCGAGATCCCCGATCTCACGACAGGGTTCCGCGGTGCGCGGCGCACCCTGTTGCGCGAGTTCGTCCACCTGATTCCGAACGGCTTCTCGACGCCCACCACCACGACGCTCGCCTTCATCAAGGCGGGCCACAGCGTGCGCTTCCTGCCGATCGAGGCGAGGCAGCGCTCCGGCCACTCGAAGATCCGCCTGGCGCGCGACGGCACGAAGTTCCTGCTGATCATCCTCAAGATCGTCACGATCTACAGCCCGATGAAGATCTTCCTGCCGGTGAGCGCGGGAGCCTTCCTCCTCGGCGTCGGCTACGGGATCTGGACGGTCGCGGCGTCAGGACGCATCGCGAACGGCTCGGTGCTGCTGCTCATGTTCTCGGTGATCGTGTTCCTCGTCGGCCTGGTCTCCGAGCAGATCTCGGCACTTCGCTTCGAGGGGCGATCATGAACGGGGCGACACGCGTGCTCGTGGTCACGCCAACCTACAACGAACGGGACAACCTCCCGGTGCTCGTGCGTCAGGTCCTCGATCGCGGCCCCGCGTTCTCGGTGCTCGTCGTCGACGATGCGTCGCCCGACGGCACGGGGCAGGTCGCCGATGCGCTGGTCGCGGAGTTTCCTGGCCGCGTGCACGTGCTGCACCGCACCGGCAGGCGCGGCCTCGGCCGCTCCTACGTGGACGCGCTGTCTCGGGCCGTGACCATGGACGTCGACGTGGTCTGCCAGATGGACGCCGACTTCTCGCACGACCCGCAGTACCTGCCCGATCTCGTGCGCGGCGTGGTCGAGCAGGGCCATGATCTGGTCATCGGCTCGCGCTACCTGCATGGCGTCAGCGTCGTGAACTGGCCGCTGAGCCGGCTGATTCTCAGCACGTTCGCCAACCGCTACGTACGGGCGATCACCGGCCTGCCGGCACGCGACTGCACGAGCGGTTACCGCTGCTGGCGCCGCGAGGCGCTCGCGCGGCTGCCGCTGCGGCAGTTCGTCTCCGACGGGTACGCATTCCTCGTCGAGATGCTGTACGAGGCGATGGGGCGCGGCTGCCGCATCGGCGAAGTGCCGATCATCTACGTGGAACGGCGCGAGGGGCAGTCGAAGATGTCGCGCGGCGTCATCTTCGAGTCGATCTTCGTGCCGTGGCGGCTCGTGCTGCGGCATCCGGGCTGGCGGGGCCGCCGCTCCTGATGTGCTAGTGTTCCCTGTTCGGGTATGACAGAACCCCTCGCCGGATCCCCAGCAGGCCTGAGCATCTTCTTTCCGGCCTACAACGACAGCGGCACGATCGCCAGCATGGTGATTGCGGCGCTGCTGGCCGCCCGCAAGCTCACGCCCGATCACGAGGTGATCGTCGTCAACGACGGCAGTCGTGACGGCACGCCGCAGATCCTGGACGAGCTCGCGCGGATGTACCCGCAGGTGCGCATCGTGCACCACGCGAAGAACCGCGGCTACGGCGGGGCGCTGCGCAGCGGCTTTGCCGCGGCGAGCAAGGAGTACGTCTTCTACACCGACGGCGACGCGCAGTACGACCCGGCGGAGGTGGCGTTGCTGTGGCAGCAGCTCGGCCCGGGCGTCGACCTCGTCAACGGCTACAAGATCGCGCGCTCCGACCCGTTCCACCGCATCCTCATCGGCCGGATGTACCACCACACCGTCAAGCGGCTGTTCGGCCTCCGGGTGCGCGACGTCGACTGCGACTTCCGCCTCATGCGACGGGCCATCTTCGACGAGGTGACGCTGACCAAGGACAGCGGCGTCATCTGCCTCGAGATGATGAAGAAGATCACCGACGCGGGATTCCGCATCGCGGAGGTCCCGGTCCACCACTACCATCGCGCATACGGCAAGTCGCAGTTCTTCAACTTCGGGCGCATCTTCCGCACGGGCGTCGACGTGCTGCGCCTCTGGTATGCGCTCGTGGTGCGCAAGGAGCACCTGCCCGCGCAGCGGACCACCGGCGCGCAGGCGAAGGGATGAACGACTACCGCGCGTTCTACCGGGGCTGCCGCGTGATGATCACCGGCGGGCTCGGCTTCATCGGCAGCAACCTCGCGCACCGGCTCGTGGAGCTCGGCGCCGACGTCCTGCTGGTGGACTCGCTGATTCCCGACTACGGCGGCTCGCTCGAGAACATCCGCGGCATCGAGGATCGGCTGCGGGTCAACATCGCCGACATCCGGCAGCAGACGACGATGGACTGCCTCGTGCAGGGGCGCGAGGTCATCTTCAACCTCGCCGGACAGGTGAGCCACATCGACTCGATGCGGGATCCGTACACGGATCTCGAAATCAACTGCCGCAGCCAGATGACCGTGCTCGAGGCCTGCCGCCGCAACAACTCCGGCGTGAAGGTGGTGTTTGCGGGCACGCGCCAGATCTACGGCAAGCCGGATTACCTGCCCGTGGACGAGGACCACCTCGTTCGGCCCACCGACATCAACGGGATCAACAAGGCGGCGGGCGAGCAGTACCACATCGTCTACAACAACGTGTTCGGCGTGCGCGCCTGCTCGCTGCGGCTCACGAACATCTATGGCCCGCGCCAGCTCGTGAAGCACAACCGCCAGGGGTTCGTCGGCTGGTTCATCCGCCGCATCGTCGAGGACGGGGAGATCGAGATCTTCGGCGACGGAACGCAGATGCGCGACTTCGTGTACGTGGACGACGCGTGCGATGCGTTTCTGCGGGCGGGCGCCATGGATGCGTGCAACGGCCAGGCGTTCAACGTCGGCGGGTCCGAGCCCATCGCGCACCGCCAGCTCGTGGAGATGATGATCGAGGTGGCCGGTTCCGGGCGCTGCCGTTTCGTCGAGTGGCCCCCCGAGAAGAAGGCCATCGACATCGGCAGCTTCTACGCCGATTCCACCCGCTTCCGCACGACGACCGGCTGGCAACCCGTCGTGACGCTGCGCGACGGCATGACGAGGACGATCGCGTTCTACCGCGAGCACCTCCCCCGCTATCTGTGATGACTGCCCCCGACCTCCGCGTGCCGTTCCTGTCGCTGCGCCCCGGTGAGGACGCCGACGCGCTCCGTTCCGCGGTCAACCGCGTGATCGATCGCGGCTGGTTCATCCTCGGTCCGGAACTCGACGCGTTCGAGGCCGAGTTCGCAGCCGCGGCCGGCGCGGCTCATGCCGTCGGCGTGAATACGGGAACCGACGCGATCGCCCTGCTGCTGCGCGGCCTCGGCATCGGCCCCGGCGACGAGGTCATCACGGCGCCGCTGTCGGCCGCCTACACCGCGCTGGCGGTGATGATGACGGGGGCGCGGCCGGTGTTTGCCGACATCGATGCCGAGCGTCACACGATCGATCCCGCGCAGGTCGAGGCGGCCATCACGTCGCGGACGGCGGCGATCATGCCCGTGCACCTGTACGGCCAGCCGGCCGACATGGCATCCCTCGCGGCGATCGCCGCCAAGCACGGCCTCGCGCTCGTCGAGGACGCGGCACAGGCTCACCTTGCGACGTGCGACGGTCGTCCGGTCGGCGCCTTCGGTTCCGGCGCGGCCTTCAGCTTCTACCCGACCAAGAACCTCGGCGCGCTCGGCGACGCCGGCGCCATCACGACAGGCGATGCGGCGCTCGCCGATCGTCTGAAGCGGCTGCGCAATGGCGGACAGAGCGCGCAGTACCAGCACGACGAGTTCGGGGTGAACTCGAGGCTCGACGAGATGCAGGCTGCCGTTCTGCGGGAACGGCTGGGGCGGTTGCCTCGCTGGACCGAGCAGCGTCGCGCGCTCGCGGCACGGTACCGTGCACGTCTGCAGGGCGGGCCGGTACACGTACCGCGCGAGTTCGACGCCGGGCACGTCTACCATCTGTTCGTCGTCCGCACGCCCGAGCGAGACGCGTTCCGCGCGCACATGGCGGCGCACGGCATCCAGACGCTCGTGCACTACCCGAAGTCGCTCACGCGTCAGCCCGCGCTGGCCAGCGAGTCGCCCGCCGCCTGCCCGGAAGCGGAGCGAGCTGCGGCCGAGGTGTGTTCGCTGCCGCTGTACCCGTCGCTCTCGACCGCCGAGGTGGATGCGGTCTGCGACGCCGTGCTGGCGTTCCGCGGCTGAGACACGCGCTCGACGGTCGGCCCGCTCTCCGAGCGTGGCCCACGAGCGACGCATGGCGAACACGCGAGGGGGCCCGGCTGGGACAGCCGGCCCTACCGTCTCGAGGCCGCGAGGCATCCCCAGTTCGTTGTGAGGCCGACGGCCACGCCGATGAGGCGGGGTCCCGACGCCCGCGACACTTCTGACGTCCTATACTGGTCGCTCGCGTGCACATGCCCGTCCGATCGGTGGCCGACGTCGCACGTGAGCCGAAGGTGTTCCCCATGGCCCGACGGATCCTGTTCGCAGCCGCGGTGCTGCTCGCGACTGCCCTGCCGACTGCCGCGCAGTCCATTTCGCTCACGCTCGACAATGGCCGCGTCACGCTGATCACGCAGAACGCCACGCCGGCGGCCATCCTCGCCGAGTGGGCGCGCCAAGGTCAGATCAAGGTCGTGGACGGAGAGCGCATCCCCGGCACGCCGCTGACGCTGCGCCTCGAGCAGGTGCCCGAGCGCGAGGCGCTCGACATCGTCCTGCGCGGAGCGGCCGGGTACATCGCCGCGCCACGGACTCAGCAGGCCGCCGCTCATCTCTCGCGGTTCGACCGCGTCATCGTGATGGCCACCTCGCCGGGCGCGAGCGCAGCACGCGCGGCCGCACCGTCCACCCGTCCAGCCGCGCCCGCCGCCATGATGCCGCAGCAGCCCGAGGTCGTGGAGGACGCGCCGCAGGACGTCGAGCAGGCCGCAGGCAACCAGGAGGAGCCCGCGGTCGCCGCCGCCGAGCAGCCCGCCTCGTCCACGAATTTCGACTACGCCAATCCGCAGCGCTACTTCGCGGCTCGGCAGGCGGAGCAGAACGCCGCCAACGCCGCCGCCGGGCAGGCCCAGGAGGGCGAGGCCGCCCAGCCCGCAGCGGACCCCAGCAGTCCCTTCGGCGCAACAGGCGCGACGCGGAGCACGCCGGGGATGCTGCCCACGCCGCCGCAGAACACCCAGGGCGGCACTGGCGCCGCACCCGTGAACCCGTATGGGCTGCCGCCGACCCAGTCACCGGGATCGCAGGCGGCGCCGCCGGTGGAACCGGACCGCGCCAAGTACATCAATCCGTATTCGCCGACGCCGCCGAGGCCGTAAGGCGGAACAGGGCACTCATGACTCTGACCGACCGCGTCAACGCCGACCTCGCAGCAGCGCTGCGGGCGCGCGACCAGGAGACACTCGACGCCGTCCGCATGCTGAAGACCGCGCTGACGAACAAGCGCGTCGAGCTGGCACGCGATCTCGAGGAGCGTGAAGCGCTGCAGGTGGTGACCTCGCTCGTCAAGCAACGCAGGGACAGCGTCAGCCAGTTCACCGCAGCCGGGCGCGACGAGCTCGCGGCCAAGGAGCAGCGCGAGGCGACGATACTCGAGCGATACCTCCCTGCGGCGCTCGACGAGACGGCGCTGTTCGCGCTCATCGACGAGGCCGTCGCCGAGAGCGGCGCCTCGAGCCCGCGCGACATGGGGAAAGTGATGAAGGTGCTGATGCCGAGGCTGGCCGGACAGGTCGTGGACGGCAAGGCCGTCAACGACCGCGTGAAGGCGCGCCTTGCCGGCGCCTGATCGTCCCCGCGTTCTCCGGGCCGCCCGCACGGACCAGTAAACTTTTTCCGGCGGGGTTCGTCATTAGGCTGTGAGGGCTTCCCCAAGCAAGCCTCTCATCCATCCTCCTTTGACGGCCTCGTCCCTCAACGAGGCCGTC
>JAEYZV010000374.1 GCA_023427865.1 Acidobacteriota bacterium | reverse complement strand
ACGAGGTGTTCTGGCACGGCGCGGGCACGCTGGTGCCCGCGGGATCGATCGAGATTGCGGTGCTGGCGGCGTCGGGCGACGACTCCCGGCTGCCGGCATGGCTGCCGCCCGACGCCCGGGCGCAGGTGCGTTACGAGGCGCGGGTGTCGCTCGAGACCGCGCCATGGGTCGCGCGGTTCTTCGAGGCACGCGACGTCTTCCGTACGTTCACGGACGCGGAGTTCCGCCCGATTGTCCACCTGCGGGAGATCCGCGAAGGGCGTCGGCGGGTCGACCAGGCCGTGTTCCACGACGGCGAGTCCGGCGTCGTGCGCATCGTGCCGCCCGAGGCGGCGAGCATCGAGGCCGGTCCGGGCTTCCGGGCGCCGCAGGACCATCGGGATCCGATCGCGGCATACCTGCTGGTGCGCACGCTGCCGCTCGCGCCCGGCACGGAGGTCGCCATGCCGGTCAACGACATGGGACGCAACCTCACACTGCAGTCCGGTCCCCTGCGAGCCGAGACGATCGAGTGGCAGGGGCGTCGGGTGTCCACGCTCCGGATGCACCCGGCGCTCGTGCAGCGTGTGCAGCGGCGCGCCCCGCCCGAGATCGATCTGTGGCTGAGCGCCGACGATCGCCGCCTGCCGCTGCGCATCGACGTCGCAGCGGGGTTCGGACGTGTGCGGGTCGAGCTCGTCGACACCCGCCAGGCGTCTGGCAGTGGAGTACCACCTACGTGATCACGCTCAATGCCGTCACGAAGTCGTATGGCCTCGAGGCCGACGCCCTGCGCGACGTCACCCTGACGATCGGCAAGGGCGAGTTCGTCTGCCTTGCGGGGCCGAGCGGCGCCGGCAAGTCCACGCTGCTCCGCCTCCTGCTTCGCGAAGAGGTGGCCTCGTCCGGCCAGGTGCTCGTCAACGGCACCGACCTGGCGCCGCTCGGACGCGAGGCGCGGCAGGCGCATCGTCGCAGCGTCGGCTTCGTCTTCCAGGATTTCAAGCTGTTGCCGGCACGCACGGTCTTCGAGAACGTGGCCACGGTGGCGCGGGTGATGGGCGCGCCGCGCTCGCAGCAGTGGCGCCGCGCCTCGTCGCTCCTCCAGCAGGTGGGGCTGCAGCACCGGATGGACGCCTTCCCCCAGCAGTTGTCGGGCGGTGAGCAGCAACGCGTGGCCATCGCTCGCGCGCTGATGAACGCGCCCGCGCTGTTGCTCGCCGACGAACCCACCGGGAACCTCGATCGGGCGCTGTCGCTCGAGGTCATGGACATCTTCCGCACGATCAATGCCGGCGGCACGACGGTGATCATGGCCACGCACGACGAGGAGCTGATTGGGTACCTCAATCGCCGCGTGATCCACCTGCAGCAGGGGCAGGTCGTCGACGACCGGGGTGTGGGGGGCATTGCGACGAGCGAGGTGCCGTCATGAGCGTGCGTCGCCACGAGGACACGCACCCGGTCGGGTTCGTCAGGTACTGCCTCGACGAGGCCTGGACCTCGCTGACGCGGCGCTGGCGCGTCGCCGTGCTCTCGACGCTGCTGCTCGCGGCCGCGGTGTTCGTCGTCGCCGCGGCGCTCGGCGCGTCGGGCGCACTGCGCGAGGTCACCGATCGGATGACCGACGCTGCCGAGCTGTCGGTCTACATGGCGCGCGAGGCCACGGCGGCGCAGCGTGAGGCTGCCGCACGCATCGCGCAAGGGGACTCGGCGGTCGCCTCGGCCGAAGTGCTCGACGCCGACGCGGCCACCGCCCGCGTGACGCGCGACTTCCCGGACCTCGCCGACGTGATCACGGCGCTGCCCGAGCGTCCGTTCGGCGCGGTGATCGAGGCGCGCCTGGCGGCGTCGGCGACCGAGGCGCAGGTGGACGCGCTCGTCAGGCAGCTGCGCGAAGCGGATGGCGTCGACGACGTCGTGTACGACCGCGAGGTGCTGCATCGCGTACTGCTCACGGTGACGACGGTGCGACGCGCAGTGCTGGGGCTCGCAGTGCTCCTCGCCGTGGCGGCGTTCGGCGCGGTTGCGGCCGTGCTTCGCCTCGGGTACTACGCGCGCCGCGACGAGATCGAGGTGCTCGGGTTGCTGGGTGCGCCGATGCGCGCGATCTCCGGTCCGTTCGTCGCCGAGGGGCTGATCCAGTCGGCGATCGGCGCGGCCGCTGGGCTCGTCGTGCTGCGACTGGCGCTGTGGGCCGCATGGCGCGGGCCGGCAGCAGCCTGGGCGCGCGTGCTCGAGGTGCCCGACGCGCCGTTCCTGTCGTGGCAGCAGATGCTTACCCTTTTCGCGGTGACGCTCGCTGCGGGCGCGTTGGCAGGATGGGTCAGCTCCCGCGAGATCGCCCGCTGATCGCCGCATCATTCCCCGTTGACACTGGCCGCGCCCGCTCGTTAGAGTGGGAGTTGTCGCTCCGACACACAAGAACCACCGTGGACTCTCTGCATCGTGTGTCTCTGCTCGCGGAGTTCTACCGCGAGGAACTCCAGCGCTGCCATCATCGACTGGACAGCCAGCGCGATTGTTACTCCCATGACACGGTTGCCTGCGTCGAACACGCCCTCGACCGCGTGATGGCTCAGCTCGAAGTGCTTTGCCGGCAGGGCAGGGCCGACCAGGTGGTGAGCGGCATCCTCGATCACTTCAGCCACTGCACCGCCCAGCAGACATGGGTGGACGGCCGCTGCCTGCACTGACGCTCCCGTCGCGGGCTCGCGACGATCTTTCCACAATCACGGGTGCGGCGCTCGCCGCGGTATCGGCGTCGACGCTGCTGCGACGCGTGTTGCAGGGGCCCGGTGCGCCGGTCGTCGCCGGGCGCCCGTACACGCTCGTGGCCGCGGGCAAGGCCTCGGCCGCGATGCTCGAGCGCTGGTACGCGCTCGTGCCGGAACTCCCGGCCCGCGCGATCGGCGTGGGCACGCACGACGCGCATCGCGTGCCGGATGATGTCGAGTGGTTCACCGGTGGCCATCCGACACCGACGGCCGAGAGCGTCGCCGCTGCCGACGCCGCGCTTGCCGCGGCAGGCGGCGTCCCTGCGGCCGGGCAACTGATCGTGCTGCTGTCCGGTGGCGCGTCGGCATTGCTCAGCCGCCCTGTGGACGGCGTCTCGCTGGCCGAGAAGCAGCAGATCACGCGCGCGCTCATGCACGACGGCCGCGCCATCGACGAGCTCAACTGCGTCCGCAAGCACCTCTCGCTCGTGAAAGGCGGGCGGCTCGCGGCTGCGTGCGCCGGACACACGCTCACCCTGGCGATTTCCGACGTCGTCGCGCCTGTGGAGGACGACCCGAGCGTCATCGGATCGGGTCCGACCGTTCCGGATCCGACCACGTATGCCGACGCGTGGCACATCGTGTCGGGCGTGGCCGCGCAGGACCAGGTGCCGGCCTCGGTCGCGGCGTGGCTGCAGCGAGGTCTGTCGGGGGACGTGCCGGAGTCGCCCAAGCCGGGCGACGCGGCGATGGCGCGTAGCCGTTACGAGCTGATCGGCACGCGTCACGTCGCGATGCAGGGAGCCGAGGAGCAGGCGATCCGGCTCGGCTTCGAGGTCGTCGTGCTGCGGGCGCCCGTGCTCGGCGAGGCGCGTGAGGCGGGTGCCGCGCATGTGCAGGCCGTGCTCGCCGCGACCGGTGATCGGCACGGGCCGGTCTGCGTGATCAGCAGCGGCGAGACGACCGTCACCGTGACCGGCAAGGGTCGCGGCGGGCGCAACCAGGAGTTCGTGGCCGGTGCGATCGACGCGCTGTCGCGCGCGCGCCGGCCGATGCTGTTTGCCAGCATCGGCACGGACGGCATCGATGGTCCGACCGATGCGGCCGGGGCGTGGGCAGACACCTGGACGGACGCGGCGGCGCGTGCGCAGTCGCTCGACCTCGGAGGGTTCCTCGCCCGCAACGATGCCTACGAGCTGCATCGCCGCCTCGGCACGCTGATCCGCACGGGGCCGACCGACACCAACGTCGGCGATTTGCAGATCGCGCTCGTGTACTAGCCGGCCTTCGTCGTTCGGCCGTCGGCCTTCGGTGAAATGTAGCCGGCCGGACGTCGTCCTGCGGGTACCCGCTACCCGCTACCCGCTACCCGGCTCTTATGGTGCAGGCGTCGCCCTGTACACCTCGCCGAGCAGGTTGGCGGCCTGTTCGGCACGGGTGCTCGCCTGTTCGGCCGAGGGTGTCTCGGTGCCATCGGCCGCGACCTGTCCGCTCGGGCCGAACGTCGCGGCTTCCTTCAGGTTCTGCAGCGCCTGGTCGATCTTGCCCGCCTCGGTCGCCGGCAGGTGGGACTGGTCGGTGGCCTTGAACTCGGCGAGCAGGCGCACCGCCTCGGAGAGGTGCTCGCGCGCGCTGCCGAAGTTGGCGCGGACGAGGGAGACCTGGGCATCGAGCGTGCGGGCTCTCGCTTCCGACAGCCGCAGCCGCAGCATGGCGCGCTCGCGTGCGTGCTGGGCGGGGTAGGCCTGATACCAGCCGAAGAGGAAGCCGACCAGCATGGCCACGACGGCCGTGCCAGCGAAGTAGCCATAGAGACGCGCCCGGGTCATGCAGCGCAGCGTAGCATCGGTAGGGGCGCCTCTCTGAGGCGCCCGGTTACCTCGACGCCCGAACACTGGTAGGGGCGCCTCTCTGAGG
>JAEYZV010000321.1 GCA_023427865.1 Acidobacteriota bacterium | reverse complement strand
GCCGCGGCGTCGCCGGGCCTCGGGCTCACGAGCATGCGGGAGCGGGCTGCGCTCATGGGCGGCACCTTCGCCATCGGGGCCGGGCCGCTCGGGGGCACGCGCGTGAGCGTGCAGGTACCGGTGGCGGCGGAGGAAATTGCATAATTGCAGGAATTTCAGAATTCCAGGATGTCATGAGCACCCAAAGCGTTCGAACCAGCGATCCGGCCCGTGCAATTCTGCAATTCTGCAATTCTGCAATTCTCCGGGGTCTCCGTTGATACGCGTCATCCTCGTCGACGATCACGCCCTGGTGCGCCAGGGCTTCCGCCGCATCATCGAGGAGGAACCGGGTCTGTCGGTAGTCGGCGAGGCGGGGACTGCGCAGGACGGCGTGGCGCTCGCCAGGCAGACGCGGCCGGACGTCGTGCTGATGGACATGTCGATGCCCGACGCCAACGGCATCCACGCGGCTCGCGAGATCCTGCGAGAGCGCCCCGCGACGAAGATCCTCGTCCTCAGCATGTACTCCGACGCGCAGTACGTGCGGAGCGCGCTCGATGCCGGCGTCTCGGGCTACATCCTCAAGAGCGCCCTGGAGACGGACCTCACCCGCGCCGTACGCGCCGTCGCGGCGGGGCAGCAATACCTGAGCCCGGAACTCTCGGGCGTGCTCATCAAGGCGCTGCGTGACAAGCAGGACAACCCGGACGCGCCCGACGTCTTCGACCAGCTGACACAGCGCGAGAAGCAGGTGCTGCAGCTCATCGCGCACGGCAAGTCCAACAAGGAGATCGCGAGCCTGCTGAACCTCTCGGTCAACACCGTTGCCGTGCACCGCGCCAACCTGATGAGCACGCTCGGCGTCCACAAGGCCGCCGAGCTCGTGCTCTATGCCGTCCGGAAAGGCCTGGTCCTGCCGGAATGAGCGTGCCCGACAGGGCGGGTTCCCCGAGCGCGCCGAGCGGGGCGGCAGGGAGGCGTCGCCGAGGTGTCCATCTCCGAGCCGTCACGGTCACGTTGTGGCTCCTGGCGGGGCTCGTGCCTGGCGCGCAGTCGCCTCGGGTCGCGCTGACCGACGTCACCCGTGAGGCCGGCATCAGCTTCCGCCACGACAACGGCGCGGCCGGCCGCAAACTCCTGCCCGAGACGATGGGAGCCGGTGCGGCGTTCGTCGACTACGACAACGACGGCCACCAGGATCTGCTGTTGGTGAACGGCCTGTTCCCCGGTGGCGGCGGCAACAGGTACGCGTCGCTGTACCACAACGACGGCACGGGTCGCTTCACCGACGTGTCGCGCGCGACGGGCTTGCTGCCGACCGTCCGAACGCCCGGCGCCGAACGCCGAACCGTCCGTGCAGCAGCGAAGGCCGATGGCCGAACGCCGGCGGCCGAGAGCCTCCGCTACGGCATGGGCGTGGCTGCCGCCGACATGGACAACGACGGCTGGACCGACATCGTCATCACCTCGGTCGGCGGGGTCCACCTGTTCCGCAACGACAGGGGCGCCCGCTTCGTGGACGTGACCGCGCGCGCCGGGATCGCCGACAAGCAGGGGTTCAGCACGTGCGCCGTCTGGATCGACGTCGACCGCGACGGGCTCGTGGACCTGTTCGTCTGCAACTACGTGCAGTGGTCGCCGCAGACCGACCTCTACTGCAGCGCCGACGGCAAGCAGAAGACTTACTGCACGCCGCAGGCCTACCGCGGCAGCACGTCGTGGTTGTTCCGGAACCTCGGAGACGGCCGCTTCGAGGACATCACCGCACGTGCCGGCCTCTTCGACGTCACGGGCAAGGCACTCGGCGCCACCGTGCTCGACCACGATGGCGACGGCTGGCCCGACCTGTTCATCGCCAACGACACGGTCCCGAATCGCCTCTACCGCAACAACAGGAACGGCACGTTCACGGAACTGGGGCTGCAGAGCGGCGTCGCGTTCAGCGTCGACGGTCGCGCGCGCGCCGGCATGGGCGTCGATGCCGCCGACGTGGACAACTCGGGCCGCGCGTCGGTGGTCGTGACCAACTTCTCCGGGGAGATGCTCGGGCTGTTCGTGCCGCAGGAGCCTGGCGTCTACGTGGACACGGCGCCTGGCAACGAGATCGGCCGCGCCACACGGCAGACGCTCGGGTGGGGATGCTTCTTCTTCGATGTCGATCTCGACGGCTGGCAGGACCTGCTCGTGGTGGCCGGCCTCCTCGATCCGGCGCTGGCGCGGTCCACCGCCGCCGCTTCGCCCACGCACCTCTTCCTCAACCGCAAAGGACGCTTCGAGGACGTCGCCGCATCCGCCGGCCGCGCCTTCGCGGCCCCGCGCATCGGTCGGGGCGCGGCGTTTGCCGACGTGGACGCCGATGGCGATCCCGATGTGGTGGTGACGTCCAACGGCGGTGAGGCGCAGCTGTTCCGCAACGACACGTCGCCGCACGGCGGTGTCGTCCGGCTCCGCCTGCAGGGCACGCGCGCCAACCGCGATGCCGTCGGCGCCCGGGTCACGGGCGTCGTCAACGGCCAGCGCGTGAGCCGGATGGTGCGGACCGGGTCGAGCTACCTGTCGCAATCGGAGCTCGTGTTGAGCTTCGGCCTCGGCACGGCGGCCGCCCTCGACGACATCGTCGTGGAATGGCCGGGACGGCCCGCGGAGCGGCTCGGCGCGCTCGCGGCTGGCGCCACCTATACCGTTGCGGAGGGGCGCGGCGTGGTGGCCCGGCAGACGTTCCGCCGCTGATACAATGGGATGTTGGGTCCGGCGGCTGGACCCGGATCCTCTGTGTCCTCCATGGCCTACGACGAGCGCATCTCGGTGCGCGGCGCCCGTGTTCACAACCTGAAGAACATCGACGTCGATCTCCCGCGGGATCGGCTCGTCGTGATCACGGGACTGTCGGGATCCGGCAAGTCGTCGCTCGCGTTCGACACCATCTACGCCGAAGGGCAGCGCCGGTACGTGGAGTCGATGTCGGCGTACGCGCGGCAGTTCCTCGAGCAGATGGAGAAGCCCGACGTCGACCTCATCGACGGGCTTTCGCCGGCCATCTCCATCGAGCAGAAGACGACGGCGTCCAATCCCCGGTCGACCGTCGGCACCGTCACCGAGATCTACGACTATCTCCGCCTGCTGTTTGCCAACCTCGGGCAGCCGCACTGCCCGAAGTGCGGGCAGCCGATCGCCAGCCAGTCGGTGGATCGGATTCTCGATCTCGCGAGGCAGTTCCCCGGCGACGAGCGCATGAACGTACTCGCGCCGGTGGTCCGCGGGCGCAAGGGCGAGTTCAGGAAGGAACTGGCGGCCTGGCGGCAGCGCGGCTTCACCCGGGTGCGCGTGGACGGCGAGTTCAAGTCCCTCGAGGAGGACATCGTCCTCGACAAGCGCAGGAACCACACGCTCGACGTCGTCGTGGATCGGCTCATCGTGAAGCCAGGCATCGAGCGCCGGCTCGGCGAGTCCATCGAGACGGCCCTGGCGCTGGCCAACGACCTGGTCATCATCAACACGTGGGATGGCGGCGACCGGCTGTTCTCGCGCCGGCTGGCCTGTGCCGATTGCGGGATCAGCGTGCCGGAGCTGACTCCCCGCGCGTTCTCGTTCAACTCGCCGCATGGGGCGTGCTCGCAGTGCCAGGGGCTCGGCGCCGTGTACGACTTCGATCCGGGGCGCGTTCTTCCTGACGACACCCGCTCGCTGGCGGGTGGTGCGGTGGCGCCGTGGGCCAACGGCGACGTCCGGCTGATTGGTGACGCGCTGGCGAGGCTGCACGAGGTGCATGGGATCGATCCGAACGTGCCGGTCCGCAAGCTCACGAAGAAGCAGCGTGACGTGCTGTTGTTCGGCACGGGCTCGTCGTCGCCGACCTCCGGCAAGCGCAGGAAGACGCCGGCCGATCCGTTCGGCGCCGACTTCGAGGGGCTGGTCCCGAACCTGCGACGGCGCTACGAGGAGGGCACGTGGAACGAGCGCGAGGCGCTGGAGCCGTACCGCGCGCTGGCGGCCTGCCCGGCCTGCGAGGGCGCGCGCCTCAAACCCGAGAGCCGCGCGGTGCGGGTGAAGGGGCACACGATCGTCGAGCTGACGTCGCTGCCCGTGGGTGAATCGTCGGTGCTCTTCGACGGTTTGGACCTCACGCCGCGCGAGGAGCTCGTCGCCGGCCGCATCCTCAAGGAGATTCGCGAGCGCCTGCGCTTCCTCAACGACGTGGGCGTGGGGTACCTCACCCTCGCGCGCTCCGCCGTCACGCTGTCCGGGGGCGAAGGGCAGCGAATCCGGCTCGCGACGCAGATTGGCTCGAGCCTCAGCGGCGTGCTCTACGTGCTCGACGAGCCATCCATCGGCCTGCACCAGCGCGACAACAGGCGCCTGCTGCAGACGCTCGAACGCCTGCGCGATCTCGGCAACACGGTGCTCGTCGTCGAGCACGACGAAGAAACCATCCGTACTGCCGATTACCTCGTCGATCTCGGACCTGGCGCCGGCGAGCATGGCGGCGAGCTGTTGTTCCAGGGAACGCCCGCACAGTTGCTCGAGGAGGCACCGCGCAGCGTCACCGGTGAGTACCTGCGCGGCGAGAAGTCCATCGTCCGCCCACGCACCCGGCGCGTGCCAGGCAAGGCGGTGTTGCGCATCACCGGGGCACGCGAGAACAACCTCGACGACCTCGACGTGACGTTTCCGCTCGGCCTGTTCATCGCCGTGACCGGCGTGAGCGGCTCGGGCAAGAGCACGCTGGTCAACGAGATCCTCTACAAGCGGCTCGCGAAGGAGCTGTACCGGGCGGGCGATCAGCCGGGCGCGCACGATCGGATCGAGGGCCTGGAGCACATCGACAAGGTGATCCAGATCGACCAGTCGCCCATCGGCCGCACCCCGCGCAGCAACCCGGCCACGTACATCGGGCTGTTCACGTTCATCCGCGACCTGTTCGCGATGCTCCCCGAATCGCGGCAGCGCGGGTACAAGCCGGGGCGGTTCTCGTTCAACGTCAAGGGCGGGCGGTGCGAGGCGTGCCAGGGCGATGGCGTGATGGCGATCGAGATGCACTTCCTGCCCGACGTGT
This sequence comes from Acidobacteriota bacterium, assembly GCA_023427865.1. Lineage (GTDB taxonomy): Bacteria > Acidobacteriota > Vicinamibacteria > Vicinamibacterales > Vicinamibacteraceae > Luteitalea. The sequence goes on along the minus strand of JAEYZV010000321.1, from coordinate 4,327 downwards.
ACGTCACGTGCGAGCAGTGCAAGGGCCGTCGCTACAATCGCGAGACGCTCGAGGTGCGTTACCGCGGCAAGTCGATCGCCGATCTCCTCGAACTGACGGTCGACCAGGCGCTGCCGCTGCTCGAGAGTTTCCCGTCGATTGCCAACAAGCTGCGGACGCTGCAGCAGGTCGGACTCGGGTACGTCGAACTCGGCCAGTCGGCCACGACCTTGAGCGGCGGCGAGGCGCAGCGCGTCAAGCTCGCCAAGGAACTGTCGCGACGGGGCACCGGCCGTACGCTCTACATCCTCGACGAGCCGACCACCGGCCTGCACTTCGAGGACGTCGCGCGGTTGCTCGACGTGCTGCACCAGCTCGTCGAGCAGGGCAACACGATCGTCGTCATCGAGCACAACCTGGACGTGATTCGATCGGCCGACCACGTGATCGACCTCGGTCCCGAAGGAGGCCGGGGGGGCGGGCGTGTGGTGGCGCAGGGAACACCCGAGCAGGTCGCCCGGGTGCGGGAGTCGCATACCGGTGCCGTACTCGCCGAAACGTCGCCGACCCCTACAGGTCGCGCGCGTCGGAGCCGAGACGTCAGTGTGGTAGCGTAGCCACAGTCTGACGAGGACGAGCGTGTCACGAGCGCAACAGTACACTCCGACCGAAAGCGACCACGAACACGATCTTTCTAGCCAAGTTCAAGCTTGGTAAAGGCTTGCGCGACTGATGGCGAAGTGCAACGAAGCGGTATCAGTCTTGCTTGTTGGCAGCCGGCAGTAGTCGGCGCCCCTTGATCTGAGAGCTGAATGACATCGCAGCGCACTCTTCGTCGTTCCATTACCTGTGCGGGGATCGGCCTTCATTCAGGCCATCGCGTCACGCTCACCCTCCGGCCCGCCCCAGCCGACTACGGCATCCGCTTCCGTCGCGCCGACCTCGGCGGCCTGGAGATTCCCGCTCGCGTCGAGCATGTCGCCAGTCTCAACTATGCGACAGGGCTGTCCTTCGCAGGTGCCAGTGTCGAGACTGTGGAGCACCTGCTCGCCGCGCTCGTCAGCCAGGGCGTGGACAACGTCGCCATCGAGCTCAACACTCCTGAAGTCCCCATCATGGACGGCAGCGCGGCGCCGTTCGTCTACCTGTTGCAGGAGGCGGGCATCAAGAAGCTGGGCGCCCCACGCCGCTTCCTGAAGGTGCTGCGCCCGATCGGCATTGCACGCGGCGACAAGCACATCGCCATCTACCCCGCCGACGAGTTCAGGATCAGTTACACGATCAGCTTCGACCACCCGCTGCTGCGGCACCAGAGCCGGTCGGTGGTCGTCTCGCCCGACGCGTTCGTCGAGGAGCTCGCGCCGGCGCGCACCTTCGGATTCCTCAAGGACCTCGAGATGCTCCGCCAGCAGGGCCTGACGCTCGGCGGGTCGCTCGACAACGCCGTCGTGCTCGGCGAAACGGGCGTGTTGAACAACACCCTGCGTTTCGAGGACGAGTTCGTGCGGCACAAGATCCTCGATGCGATCGGCGATCTCGCGCTCGTCGGCGCGCCGATCATCGGGCACGTGGTGGCGCACCGCGGCGGACATGCACTGCACACCGCGCTCGGCACGGCCATCCTCGAGCAGCGTGACGCCTGGACGTTCGTCGAGGCGCCGCAGGCGGCCACCGATGTCGTCGGCGTGCCGGTGACGGTCGCCGGCTAGGTCCATCCCCGACCCGGGTGCCGGATAGGGCACCTGCGTGAGCCGGTCCGCGAGGACCGGCTCTTTTTTTGCCTGCGGTTAACACTTCACCCGGTGGTAGCGTCCTCTGCACATTGCACGTGCCCGATCCTCCGGACGCCGGCAGCGCGGGACGCCTCGCCCCGTGGTCGCCCCACGACGACGTGCCGCTCGTCCGGGCGGCGCAGCAGGGCGATCGTGCGTCCTTCGAGGCGCTGTATCGGCGCCACGCGCGTGCGGTGCGTGCGGTCCTGCTCGGACGGGTCGGACGTGACGATGCCGACGATCTCGTGCAGGAGGCGTTCCTCACGGCATGGCGGCAGGTGCGCACGTTGCGAGACCCGGCCGCGTTCAGTGCCTGGACGCTGGCGATTGCCCGGCACCTCCGCATCGACCATGTCCGGCGACGACGACCGGAGGCTGCCCTCGACGCACCGGAGCTCGTCGGCGCGCGCCGCGTCACGGACGGGGGCGGCAGCAGCGAGCAGGAGCGGGCCGGCGAACGCCTGGACGCCGAACGAGCGCTCGCGGCAGTTGCCACGCTCCCCGAGGCGTATCGCGAGACGTTGCTCCTGCGGCTCGTCGAGGGCATGACCGGACCCGAAATCGCCGCGCGGACCGGCCTGACGCCCGACTCGGTTCGCGTGAACCTGTGCCGCGGTCTCAAGCGCCTGCGCGACGTCCTGGGCCGCGCGCCGGCGCGGCCGGTCCACCCGCGGCACGACGAGATGCGCGCCCGTGGCGATGGGCTCGCGACCACGCCAGGCGCCGGTGGCGTAGTGCCCTGGTCGGTACGAGGGCAATGAGCGAGTCGATGCACGACGATTACCTTTGGGATCGCTCCGGCGAGGTGGACCGCGACGTCGCGCGTCTCGAACGCCTTCTCGGCCGCTTCTCGGCCGTACCGCCCGGCGATCTGCCGCGGCTGCCGCTGAACGAGGGGAATCGACCGGTACCCGGCAGCGGACCGTGGCGTTCGTGGGTCGCTGCTGCCGCGGTGGCACTGCTGGCCGCAGGTGCGGGCTGGGCGATGCACGACGTCACCGACCGGCACTCCGAACCCTGGCGCGTCGCCCGCATCCAGGGCACCCCGACGATGTCGGCGGTCCCGCTCGCGCCGCGCGCGCGCGTGACGCGCGGGCAATGGCTCGAGACCGACGACCGGTCATCGGCCGTGGTCTTCGTTGGTCGTATCGGCCGGCTGGAGGTGTCGCCGGGCTCGCGCCTGCGTCTCCTGACGGCTGCACCTGGCGAGCATCGCGCCGAGCTCGAGCGAGGCACCATCGAGGCGATGATCTGGGCCCCCCCGGGCCAGTTCGTCGTCGACACGCCGTCGGCGACCGCCGTCGATCTCGGATGTGCCTACACGCTCACGCTCGACGACCACGGGGTCGGCCTGTTGCGCGTGCAGGCGGGCTGGGTAGGGTTCGAGTACGAGGGACGTGAGTCGTTCATCCCGGCGGGTGCCTCCGGACGCACCTACCCGGTGAAGGGGCCCGGCACACCGACCTACGACGATGCGACGGCTGCACTGCGGGCGGCCGTCGAGGCGCTCGATCGGGCAGACGAGGCCGGTGACCAGCGCGCGCCGCTCGAGGTCGTGCTGCGCGAGGCGCGCCGCCAGGACGGGCTCACACTGTGGCACCTCGTCGATCGCGTCGACCCCGCACTCGCGCCGCTCGTGGTGGACCGGCTGCACGCGCTCGTGCCGATGCCGAATGGCGTGACGCGTGAGGGCGTGCTTTCGGGCGATCGCGGCATGCGCGATGCGTGGTGGGAAGCGCTCGGCCTCGGCACCGCCGACTGGTGGCGCACGTGGCGCCAGCGGTGGGCAGAGGGGGAGTAGCTCAGTTCGCCTCCGTTAACGCTGCGCGGTGGCCGGCGTCCTCCCTGCATCGGTTTCGCACAAGGAGGAACCATGACCCTGCTGCAGTCCGCGTCGTTCGCGCTCCGTACGGCTCTCGCCGTCACCGTCGTCGTCCTCATGGCCCGACCTGCGCTTGCCGGGCCGCCGCTCATCTGCCATCCGTTCGACATCGGGACCGCGACGTCGCTGCCGTTCGGCGACACGAGTGAGGGCTGGCGTGGATGGCAGGCGACGCTGCCGTCGTACGACCGGAGCCGCCTGGTCGAGGACACGCTCGCGCTGCTCACCCCGCAGACGCCGGTCATCGTCCGCATGGAGACACTGCGGCGCGCCTCGGCGTACGCGGTCGAGGACAAGGCGCTCGCCTCGCGCCTGCTGCGGGCGCTCGAGGCGCGCGCGCCGAAGCAGCCGGCCACCGCGACCGAGGCACTCGCCCTGTTCGACGCGGGGTACCTGATCGAGACGTTCCGTCAGCTCGGTGATCGCGGGGTGAGCGTGCAGGCCTCGATTGCGGGCAAGGATGGGTACGAGATGGTGCGTACGGCGATGACCGCACGTCCGGGCGATGCCGCGATGCAGTTTGCCGCGGCGCTCATCACGGCGACACCGGAGCGGCGTGCGGCGCACGCGCAGCACCTGCAGAAAGCGCGCGAGGCGTCGCGTGCCGACACGCTCCTGGCCCGCAACGTCGCGACGCATTTCGCCAACTGAAAAAAGGCCTTCGGCGGTCGGCCAGCGGCCGGCGGCTCTCGGG
>JAEYZV010000270.1 GCA_023427865.1 Acidobacteriota bacterium | reverse complement strand
CCTCGAAGAAGTCGTGCAGCAGTTCGACCTGCAGGTCGCCGACCATGCGCACCTTCACGCCGAGATCGACGACTGCATGCGGGCGGCCGCTGAGGTCGACGGCGGCGATGGCCAGCGTCTCGTCCATCAGCATGAGGAAGTAGCCGGCCCTGTTGATGCCGACCTTCGTGCCGAGCGCCTGCGTGAACGCCTCCCCGAGCGCGATGCCCACGTCCTCGACCGTGTGGTGCTGATCCACGTCGAGGTCGCCGGCGGCGGTCAGCGTCAGGTCGAAGGCTCCGTGCCGCGTGAACAGCTCGAGCATGTGATCGAGGAAGCGGATCCCCGTGCCCACCTCGTACCGGCCCTTGCCCTCGATACGCAGCGCGATGTCGATCCGCGTCTCGCGCGTGTGCCGCCTGATCACGCCTTTGCGCACAGGATCTCCTCCATGGCGTCGATGCACGCCTGTGTGTGGGCCACCAGTCCCGTCGTCACGCGCACGCATCCTTCGCAGCCAGGCTGCCTGTCGCGATCGCGGATGTAGATGTTGCGCGCCTGCAGGCCGTCGAGCAGCGCCTGGCGGTGCCGACCCGCACGAATCAGCACGAAGTTGGCGTCGCTCCTCAGGTACTCCAGCCCCAGGCGGTCGCAGGCGGCGTACAGCCGCTGTTTCGATTCGGCGACCTCGGCACGGTACGCGTCCATGTAAGCACGGTCGACGAGGGCGGCTTCGAGCGCCGCGACGACGAATACGTTCGGGCTGTAGGGCGGCAGCACGCGCCGGAGACGCGCCGCCACGTCCTCGCGCGCCACGACCGCGCCGGCGCGCATCCCGGCCAGGCCGTACGCCTTGGCGAACGTGCGGCCGACCACGACGTTCGGATGGGCGTCGATGTGCGGGATGAAGGTCGCACCACCGAACTCCACGTACGCTTCGTCGAGGAACATCAGAGCGCCGGGAGGGAGCAATGATGCGAGCCAGGCGACCTCGTCGTGCGTCAGCGAGATGCCGCTCGGGTTGCCCGGGCTCGCCACGAAGAGGATGCCCGTGCAGGGCCCGATGGCAGCGCTGATGGCTGCGCGGTCGAGCCCGAGGCCGGGGGCAGGCATCACGCGGACGACGCTGCCGCCGACCGCGTCGACGGCATCGGCGTACATCCCGAACGCCGGTTCGAGGATGACGGCTTCGGTGAGGCTGCGGACGTCAGGCTGCAGGCGTCCGCCGCCGGTCCCCGGTCCCAGGTCCCCGGTCCGCGGACCCCTGACCTGCGCGATCGCCACCGCGAAGATGCCCTCGTCAAGGCCGTTCGTGAGCACGACACGCGTCGTCGGCACCCCCAGGTGCGAGGCGACGGCCTGCGTCACCCGGGTGTAATCCGGGTACTTCGCGATCGTCTCGCGCGTGACCGCCGCGACGGCCTTCGTCACCGCCGGCGAGCAGCCGCCGGTGTGCTCGTTCAGATGGAGCCGCAGCGCATCGGCGGGCGCGTCGGCGCGGTCGTACTCGTATGCGTCGGGCGCGCCCGGGGTCATCGCGTGCGTCCCCGCGGCAACGGCACGCCGAGGCGAGCCCGGATCGATGCCGCGTGCAGCTGGAGGCCTTCGGCGTCGGCGAGTGTGGCCGCCGTGGGGCCCACGAGCGCGATGCCCTTCTTCGAGAGCTGTTGCACGCTCGACACGCGAACGAAGTCCCAGGCGTGGAGGCCGCCGCGGAACCGCGCGGCGCCGCTCGTCGGCAGCACGTGGTTGGAGCCGATCGCGTAGTCGCCGGCCGCCTGCGCCGTCCATTCGCCGATGAAGATCGAACCGGCCACCGGTATCTTCGCCGCGATCTCCGGTGTCTCGACGACGAGGTGCTCCGGGGCGATGCGGTTGGCGAGCGCCGCGGCTTCGTCGATCGTCCTGGTCACCACGATGGCGCCGTTGCGCCGCAGCGACTCGCGGGCCGGCGACTCGGGCGACTCTCCGGCGAGGGCAGGCGCCGCGAGCTGCGCGTCGATGGCTCTGGCGACCTGCGTGGCGAGGCGACGCGACGGGGTCAGCTGGATGGCGCGCGCGTCCACGTCGTGCTCGGCCTGCGCCAGCAGGTCGGCCGCGATCCATTCCGGATTGCCGCCCCTGGCCACGACGACGATCTCGCTCGGGCCCGCGAAGAAGTCGATGGCGCAATCGCGCGATACCAGCGCCTTTGCCAGCGCGACGTACGCGTTGCCGGGCCCGACGATCTTGTCCACGCGCGGCACGGTGGCGGTGCCGTATGCGAACGCGGCGATTGCCTGCGCGCCGCCGAGCTGGAACACCCTGTCGACGCCGGCCTCGACCGCCGCCGCCAGCACGGTGGCATCAGGGCGCGGGCACGCGACGACCACTTCGGGTACGCCCGCCGCCCGCGCCGTCACGGCAGCCATCAGCAGTGACGAGGGCAGCGGGTACCGCCCGCCCGGCACGTAGCAGCCGACACGCTCGAGCGGGGTCACACGTTGCGTCACCTTGACGCCGGGTGCCACCACCCGCGTCCATGCCGGTGGCACCTGCGCCCTGGCGACGATCCGGATGTGCCTGGCGGCCTTGCGGATGGCCACGCGCACGGCACGGGGGCAGTCCTCCGCGCCGGCGTGGATCTCCGCCGGCGACAGCTCGATCGGGCCCTCCAGGCCGTCGAACCGGCGGGCGAACTCGACGAGCGCCCTGTCGCCGCGCCCGCGGACCGCCTCCACGATGTCGCGCACGGCCGGTTCGATGCGTCCGTGGTCGTCCGGCGTGCGATCGAGCAGCCGCTTCAGCGCGGCGCGGTCCGTTGACTCCAGGATCGGTACGGCCATGCTCACATCACGATCTTGTTCAGCGGGTACTCGACGATGCCCTCGGCGCCGGCCGCCTTCAGCCGCGGGATGAGGTCGCGCACGGTGCGTTCCTCGATCACCGTGTTCACGGCGACCCAGTCCTCGTCGCTGAGGGCCGAGATCGTCGGGCGCCGCAGTGCCGGCACGAGATCGAGCAGCCGTGAAAGACCGTCGCGGCGGACGTTCAGCATCAGCCCGACGCGGCCCTGCGCGGCGATGGCCGCCCGGAGCATCAGCGCGACGTTCTCGATCTTCGTGCGCTTCCACGAATCCGCCCACGCCGCGGGATTCGCGATCAGCTGGGTCTTCGATTCCATGACCGTGTCGATGATCCGCAGCCTGTTGGCGCGCAGCGTCGACCCCGTCTCGGTCGCCTCGACGATGCCGTCGGCGAGCACGGGGGGCTTCACTTCGGTGGCGCCCCACGAGAACTCCACGGTCACGTCGATGCCCTTCTCCTCGAAGTAGTTCTGCGTGACCTTCACGAGCTCGGTCGCGATGGTGCACCCGGCGAAATCCTCGGGTGCCGTGAAGCGCGATGCCTCGGGCGCGGCGAGCACCCATTTCACGGTGCCGAAGCTCTGCTTCGAGTACACGAGCTCCTGCACGGGGACGACCTCGGCGCGCGACGCGATCAGCTGCTCGGCGATCCAGTCCTGGCCGGTCAGCCCCGCGTCGATGACGCCGTCGGCGACGTAGCGCGCCATCTCCTGCGCGCGGATCAGCATGCACTCGAGCTCGCTGTCGTCGGTGCCGGGGAAGTACGAGCGCGAGCTGACGTAGATGTTCCAGCCGGCGCGGGCGAACAACTGCACGGTGGAGTCCTGCAGCGAGCCCTTGGGGATGCCGAGGCGCAGGGGCGGCATGGTCAGGCAATCTCCTCGGTGAAGCAGCTGACGGTGCCCAGGTGGCAGACCTTGCCGTCGCCCTGCCGCTCGACGCGCGCGAGCACGGTGTCGTTGTCGCAGTCGGCGAGCAGGCGCACGACCTTCAGCCGGTTGCCGGACGTCTCGCCCTTCATCCACAGCGTGTTGCGGGTGCGGCTGAAGAAGGTGACAAAGCCGGTCTCGCGCGTGCGGCGCAGCGCCTCCTCGTTCATGAAGCCCACCATCAGGACCTCGTTGCTCGCATCGTCCTGCACGACGGCAGGTACCAGCCCGTGGAACTTCTCGAAATCCATGCCTCAACATCCCGCGAAAGAGTCGACCGCAGGGCGTCCCGCGAACACGCCACCGAGGCGACACGCGCACACACCCCGAAAAACACGAAAGCCCCGCCGGTAGGACCAGCGAGGCTGCAGAAGGCGTGCTGTTCGATGTGCTCGGAAGCTCGTGTCAGCAGGCGCACAGACCATCACCGGTCCCACGGGCGTGGGCATGGTGGTGATGGTGATGGTGCAGGCTGCGGCACGCCATGACCCGGCAAGCGTAGCCGGGGAACCGCAGGCCTGTCAATGCACATGGTTGACAATCCTGCCGCGCGTGGCCATCGTAAGCAGTCGCAGACACATGTCCCGCCCGCGTGCGCACAGCCTCGGCGTCCATGACGGGCGTCGCGCGATGTTGCGGGCGAGGGCCGTCATGCAGGGGGAGAATCACATGCGGAAGACGATGCTGGGGATTGCGGTGGCGACGCTCGCGTTCGGCGCGGGGCTGTCGGCCGAGACCAGGACCATCACGGGGACCCTCGTGGACGTGATGTGCAACACGAAGCAGGGCACCGCCAAGGCGACCTCCGGCGCTCACGCCGACTGTGCCGCCGCCTGCGCCAAGAAGGGCGCTCCGCTCGCGGTCGCCAACGACTCCGGCGTCTACGAGGTGACCGGCGCCTGGACGGACAACAAGAACGAGAAGCTCATCGAGTTCGCCGGCAAGAAGGTCGAAGTCACGGGCGACGTCACCGAGAAGGACGGCAAGCAGGTGCTCGCGCTCACGGCGATCAAGCTGGCGCCGTAGGAATTGCAGAAGGCTCTACTTCAGCCTAAGCGTCGCGACCACCGGCAGGTGGTCCGACGCGTTGGTTCGCACGACCTCGGCGCGCACCGGCTCGAGTCCGCGCACGAGGATCCAGTCGATGCGCCGCATCGGTGCGTCCACCGGAATCGTGAACCCGTCGCCCTGCCCGACGGCTGCCCAGACATCGATGAGTATGCTCGCGAGCTTGCCGTAGGTCGGGCTGCCGGGCACGTCGTTGAAGTCGCCCATCGCGACGACGGGCCCCGTGCCCCATGCCCGCAGCATCTCGACGATGGCGTCGGCGCCGGCCAGGCGCTGTGCATCGTCGCGCCGGTGATCGAGGTGCGTCGTCAGCGTGAGCACGTGGGTGCCGCCGGCATCGATCACGACCTGCAGCGCGCCGCGTTGTTCGCCGCCATCGGCATTGGGCAGGAGCCTGTTGCCCTCCGAGACGATCGGCAGCGTGGTCAGCAGCGCGTTGCCATAGTCACCGCCCTGGTGGTCGATGTTCTTGCCGAACGCGAACTGCATCCCGGTGATGTCGGCGATTTCCTTGAGCAGGTCGCGCCGTCCGCTGCGTTCCACGCCCCGATCGACCTCCTGCAGGCCCACGACCTGCGCACCGCTGTTGCGAATGATCTGCGCGATGCGCGGGACGTCCAGCCTTCCGTCCACGCCCTCGGCGTGATGGACGTTGAACGTCATCACGCGCACCTGCCTGGGTTCGGTGGCGGCTGCGGGCTGTTGGACGCCGCCCGACGAGCCGTCCACCCGACCCAGATACGCCGCCAGCACGACGGCGACCGTTGCGACGAGACGCAGCCTCATGGCGTGACCTCGCTGTTGGCGGCGGCGCCGATGAGCGCGTGCCCCGTGAAGGATTCGAGCTGCCGCAGCATCGTCCGCAACTGCTCGACGACGGCAGGGGGCGCCGGGGCGAGCGGCTGGCGAGGCGTTGACGCAGGGAACCCTGCGAGCGCCATCGCGGCCTTCAGGCCGGCCACTCCGTGCTCCAGCGTCACCGCCCTCGCCAGAGGCGCGATCGCGCGTTGCAGTGCGAGCGCGCGATGCAGCTGTCCCGACATCACGTCATCGTACAGCTGCACCGCGAGGGTTGGCGCGACGTTGGCGATGGCCACGACGCTGCCGCTCGTGCCGCTCACGAGTCCCGCGTACATGATGCCGGCCACGCCCGTGACGACGCTGAAGTCGTCGGGAACACGCGACAGCACGTCGGAGACGTGTGAGACGTTTCCGCTGGAGTCCTTGAGGCCGACGATGTTCTCGTGTCGTGCGAGCTGGGCGATGGTCGCCGCGGCGAGGTCGCTCCCGAACACGGCGGGCTGGTTGTAGAGCAGCACCGGAATCGGGCTGTCGTCCGCGACGCGCGAGTAGTGGGCGGCCAGTACGTCCTGCGCCATGAAGCGCGTATACGAGACCGGCGGGCGGACGAGCGCGTGCGTCGCGCCGTTGTCGGCGGCGCGGCGGCAGGCGTCGATCGTGGCGCGGGTCGAGTCGCAGCCCGTGCCGGCCATGACGGGGCGATCGTCGGGCATCGCGTCGCGGGTCGTGCGGACGACGCGATCGGCCTCGCCCGGATCGAGCAGGAACGACTCGCCATTGGTGCCGACGGCGAGCACGCCGGCAAGCCGCGTGCGCATCAGCATCGACACCGTGTCTCGCAGCAGCCCGGTGTCGAGCTCGTCGTCGATGAAGGGCGTGGGCAGTGGTGGGAAGACGCCGCGGAGCATGCCGCATTGTAGGCGCGTCGGAACGCCGGAACTCCGAACGTCGCCAAAGGGGGCCCGCACGGGCGACCGGCCCTCCGAGTCAGTCGTCCGATTCGCCCGCATCGGCGATCAGGTTCACGGCGAGCGTGACGACCGCGATGGCGGCCGCGGGGATGAGCAGCCACGGCGCGTGCAGCAGTACGAACGCGCTCGAGGTTTCGCGCAGCATGGTGCCCCATGAGGGCGCAGGCTCCGGAATCCCAAGCCCGACGAACGACAGCGTGGCCTCCGCAAGCATGAAGCTCGGGATCAGGAGGAGCGCCTTTGTCATCACGACCGGCATCACGGCCGGCAGGAGATGGCGGCGGCCGATCCAGAGGCGCGACGCTCCGGCGGCCCGCGCGGCCACGATGTAGTCGCGCGTCCGCTCCGAGACGGTGACCGCGCGGACGGCCCGCGCGACGATGGGCCAGCCGGCGAGCGTGAGTACGCCCGCCATCAGGAGGAACGTGGTCGCGAGTGAGAGCGAGAGGGGGAGGGCTGCCCTCAGCACCAGCACCACGTACAGCACGGGCCACGCGATGAACATGTCGGCCGTACGCATCAGCAGCGAGTCCATCCAGCCGCCGCGCTCGCCCGCGATGAGGCCGACGACGATCCCGAGCAGCAGCGAGCCTGCGAGCCCCGCGCACGCCAGCCCGAGCGACAGTCGCGCCCCGTGCAGCAGGCGGCTCCACTGGTCGCGTCCGAGCGAGTCGCTTCCGAGGGGCAGCAACGGCGACTGCGGGTCGGCGCTGCGCACGATCCCGCCATCGAACCACGCGAGCGCGCGTGGCTCCTCGGCGGCCAGGTATGTCGGCGGCAGGCGTTCGACCATCCGGAGCGGCGACAGCGAGGGCGGCGCCAGCGGCAGGTTTGGATGCTGCGTCGTGTAGTCACCCGTCGACAGCCAGGGCGCGAACGCGGCCGCCAGGCCGACGAGGGCCAGCAGCAGCCATCCGGCCGTGCGACGGCGGCGCGTGGCACTCATGGCGGTTCGCCCGTCCCATCGGCGAGCAGTCGCGGGTCGAGCCAGAGCTGCAGTGCGTCGGCGGCGAGCGTCGCCGCACCGACGATGAAGGCCGCCGCCCCCGCGCAACCGGCGGCGAGATCGAGATCGCGGTACAGCAGGGCGTCGATCGTGAGCCGGCCGAGGCCCGGCCGGTTGGTGACGAGCTCGATGGCGAGCGATCCGCTCAGCAGGTGGCTCGCGACGACGCCGACGAGGCCGAGCACGGGCGGCAGCGACAAGGGCCACGCATGACGCCACGTGATCGCGTGTGCGGGCACGCCCCGGGCGCGAGCCGCCTGCAGACACGTCTCGGTGAGTGCCGCGTGCATGGCTCGCGCCTGCAGGCGCTCGAAAAGCGCCGCAGCGGGCAGGCCGAGCGAGATCACCATGAGCGCGAAGTCGGGCAGTCTGGCTGCCGAGCCGATCGCCGCGAGCACGAGCGCGATCACCAGTGCGGGCAGCGACAGCAGCGCGATTGACACGATCGCGATCGTCCGGGCGATTGCGGCGCGCCGTGTCCGTGCCGCGAGCACCCCTGCCGGTATGCCGAGCGCCAGCGCCAGCGCCAGCGCGGCCGCGCCGGCCTGGATCGTGGGCACGCTGCGCTCGAGGACGAGCGTCCGTACGGGGCGGTTGTAGCGGATCGAGGTGCCGAGGTCGAGCACGGCCAGGCGTGCGAGCCGCGTGCCGACCCGCGCCGGCAACGGTCGGTCGAGGCCGAGCCGTGCACGCTCGCGCTCGACGGCCTCGCGCGACATCCCGATCCCGCGGTCGCCCACCACGTCGCCCGGCGCCAGGTCGACGAGCACGTAAGCCCCGACGAACGCGGCGAGCACCATCGCCACCGCGAAGACGACCCGCCCCGTCAAGGCGCGCAGCATGCCGTCAGCGGACGCCGAGCTCGGCGGCGTTCCACAGCACGTGCGGCGACAGCAGGCCCGGGCGCACGTGCGTGAGCCGACGGCTGGTGGCCACGCTCACGCGCGGTGCCGCGAAGACGATGATCGGAAGCTCGCGGTCCAGTATGTGCTGCGCCTCCACGACGAGCGCGCGGCGCTGCTGCTGATCCGTCAGCTGGAGCTGACGCCTCATGAGGCCGTCGATCTCGGCCTCCCATTCCGTTGCGGGCTCCGGTTGCGCGGGATTCCACAGGTGGAAGTGGCCCGACGACAGCCACAGCTCCATCAACCCGGACGGGTCGGTGTCGGTGCCTGGCAGCGCGTGGTACATCGCCTCGTACGCGCCCTTCCCGAGCCGCTCCTGCAGGCCGCGTGCGTCGACGCTGGCGATATCCATCCGCAGGCCGATCGCACGCAACGCTTCCTGGAGCACCGTGGCGGCGCGCTGCCGGATCGTGTGTCCCTGTTGCACGAGGAGCGTGAACGAGGCGGGAGCGCCGTACACGTCCTCGCGCATGCCGTCTCCGTCGCGATCGCGGACGCCTATGCGATCGAGCAGCTCGCCGGCGAGCTCGCGGGAGTACGGCCGCGGCTGGATGTCGTCGGCGTGCCACGCCACGTTGCCCGGTGTGATGACGCTCGCCACCTGCACGGCGGCGCCCCGGTAGACGGCGTTGATGAAGGCCGCGCGGTCGACCGCGTGGGCGATCGCCTCGCGCAGTTCGCGCCTGCGCAGCCAGTCCCGTCCGACGTCGCCGGGGGCGAGGTTGAACCAGAGCATGTCGGCCTCGAGGGAAGGACCGAGGTCGAACACCTGCAGTCGCCCCTGCGCCGCGAGCGCCCGTGCTTCGGGCAGGTCGTCCGGCCTCAGTTCCGCCGTCGTCACGTCAGCGTCGCCGTTGCGCAGACGCAGCATCTCCGCGTCCTGTGAGGGCACGATGTCGAGACGCAGGGCGTCGACGCGGGGCAGCGGCGTCCCGTCGTCTGCGCGGCGCCAGTAATGGGGGTTGCGCTTCAGGTGCACGGCAACACCCGGATCGTGACGATCGACGATGAACGGGCCAGCGCCGACCATGCCGTCGGGCGCGGCATCGGTGGCCCAGGCGGCAGCGAGCGTGCCGTCGGCAAGCGCCGGCGCATAGCGGGCGCGCGGCAGGATGGGCAGGCCGTGCAGCGGTCGCAGCCCCGGCCCGTACGGCGCCGGGTACTGCAGGTCCACGGTCCGCGTGTCCACGGTGCGGGCGGCGATCGGCTGGCCGTGCACGAGGAGGCTGTCGCGCACGGCGCTGCCGAGCCGCTCGTCGTACGCGGCTTCCAGGGAGAACACGACATCGGCGGCCGTGACCGGCGTGCCGTCCGAGAAGCGCGCCTCCGGCCGGAGGGTGAGCCGGACCGTCAGCGCCTCCGCGTCGGTCCACGAGGCGGCGAGCGCGGGCTCGAGCGCCTGGGTGGCGTGGTTCACGCGCACGAGCGGCTCATGGATGAGTTGGCTTACCGCGAGAGAACCGCGATCGCTCGCGAGGAGGCGGTTGAAGCTGCGTGGCTCGGAGCGCAGGGTCGCGACGAGCGTGACCGCGTCCGCTTGGCCCGTGCCGGACGGCGTTCTCGCGCGCGACAGGAGCCAGAGCCCTGCGACGACCGCAAGCGCCACGAGCAGGCCACCAGCGAAGCGTTTCATGCCGGTGGGCAACTCCTTGGCTTGACCGGCCAAGATCTTGGCCGGTTGATCGTCTTCGATCCTGACGTGTGTAGTTTCTGCACCTTGCGAGCGTCCCTACAGAACTGTGGCAATTCCGCCTGTATCGCTCTGTCGGCTTCTGCTGCGTATCTCTGCAGTCCTGTTCGTCTGCCGTCTGGAAGACGTTAATAGCAATTTCTGCAACATGGCACGGCGCGTGAATTGATGAGGAGCGTCCGGGGCCTGGTGCCTGCCAGCTGGCGTGCGATGCCGGCGGGCGTTCGGGGTACCAGAACCGGCGTCGGTCACCCTCACTGGAGTCTTCACGATGCTGTTCCACGGCTCTTCCGAGCTGCGCGGTACCTTCACGCGCGCATCCATCATCCGCACCGTCGTCTGGGTCTCGATCGCGTTCGCGATGCTGGCCCTTTCCTCCCCGTTGCACGCGCAGGGCCATCGCGCGCGGTTGTCGCGGGGACTGGCTGAGACGGTCCGCGGAGGCCAGGCGAGGGACGTGATCGTCAGCGGCACGCCCGAACAGGTGCAGGCACTCGCGGCGCGGCACGGGCTGACGGTGCGCAAGGTGCTGGCGTCGGGCGCGGTGCTCAACGTTGCAGATTCTGCAACACTCTCGCGGCTTGCCGACGACCCCGCGGTGCCGGTCGTTGCAGAAGATGCCACGGTATCGGCGCACATGGCGACCGAGGTCGTGGCGCTCGGTGCGGACCAGGCGTGGACGGGGCTGCTCGGGCTGCCTGGCGTGGACGGCAAGGGCATCGGCATCGCGGTGATCGACTCCGGCATTGCGGCGCAGCACGAATCGCTGCGCGGCCGCGTCGTCACCTCGGTGGATTTCGTGGAGTCGCGGCAGCGCGGCGTGGATGCCTACGGGCACGGCACACACGTGGCGAGCATCGCGGCCGGCAGCGTGACGACGAAGGCGGGCCGGTTCAGCGGCGTGGCGCCGGGCGCGCACCTGGTGAACCTGCGCGTCCTGGACGGGGACGGGCAGGGGACGACGAGCGACGTCATCGCGGCGATCGACTGGGCGATTGCCAATCGCGAGGCGTATCGGCTGCGCGTCGTGAACCTGTCGCTCGGCAAGCCGGTGCTCGAGAGCTGGGTGGACGACCCCCTGGTGCAGGCGGTGGAGCGTGCGAGCCGCACGGGGCTGGTGGTGGTGGCCTCGGCGGGCAATTGGGGCACGCTGCCCGACGGCACGCGCGTGCGCGACGGCATCACCTCGCCGGGCAATGCGCCGTCGGCGATCACCGTGGGCGCGGTCGACACGATGGGCACGCGGGTGGGCAGCGACGACCGGGTGGCCGACTGGAGCTCGCGCGGGCTGACGGCGGTGGACGGCTTCATGAAGCCGGACCTCGCGGCGCCGGGCCGACGGATCCTGTCGGCGGGCGCCGACCGGAGCACGCTGGCGCGGAAGCCGGGCGCGGTGCGGACGGGTGTGGGGCCGATGTTCTACCAGCAGTTGTCGGGGACCAGCATGGCGGCGGGCATGGTGACCGGCGCGGCGGCGCTCGTGCTGCAGGCCAACCCGGCGCTGAAGCCGCACCAGGTGAAGGCGGTGCTGCAGCTGACGGCCGGCCGGGTGGCCGAGGCCGGTGTGGCCGCGGCGGGCGCGGGCCAGATCAACGTCGCGGCGGCCGTATCGGCGGCGCGCACCGGCTTCGACGGTCTGCCGCCGACGCAGATCGCCGGCGAGACGATCGACCGCAGCGGCATCACGTTCGCCGCGAAGGTGGATGCGAGCACGCTGGTGTGGGGCGACACCCTGGTCTGGGGCGACACCTTGGTTTGGGGTGACACGCTGGTGT
>JAEYZV010000261.1 GCA_023427865.1 Acidobacteriota bacterium | reverse complement strand
GCTGGCGCCGTACACGGCAGCGCCGAGAAGGCCCGTCTGCGGGTTCAACACGATCGCGACCGGCATCTTCTCGAGCAGGCGCGTCATGGGCGGCTTCGTGCGGAACGCCTCGATGAAGGAGGAGCCGTCGAAGGCCGGCAGGATCTTCGGGGGGATGCCGCCGCCGAGGTAGACGCCGCCGGTCGCGACGCACTGCAGCGCGAGATTGCCGGCGGCACTTCCGTAGATCGACACGAACAACTCCAACGCCTCGACGCACGCCGCGTCGCTGCGTTCGAGGCCGCGGCGGCTGATCTCGGCAGGCAGCGCCGCCTCGTCCAACCCCGTGAGCAGCGGCGACGCGCCGTTGCTCGCGAACTGCAGCAGGTTGATGAAGCCGCGGCCGGAGATCACGTGCTCGTACGTGGCGCGACCGTACGTCTTGGCCAGGAACTGCAGCAACTCGATCTCACGCGGTGTGCGTGCACCGAAGTCGGCGTGTCCGCCCTCCGAGGGCGAGGGCACGAGGCGGCCGTGCTGGCGCACGAGCACGGCCTGACCGAGCCCGGTGCCCGCGGCCAAGAGGCAGGCATTGCCGTCGGCGTTGAATTCGCCCTGCTGCAGGACGTGCAGTTCGTCCGGCCGCAACGCCGGCACACCGTAGGCCATGGCCTCGACGTCGTTGAGGATCCACGCGCGCCGGATGCCGGTGTGGGCCATCAGTTCGCGACCGTCGATGAGCCAGGGGACGTTGGTCAGCTTTGCGACCTGCTTCACGTTCGGCCCGGCGACGCCGACGCAGCAGAACTGCACTTCCTGCGGACGCACGCCGGTGGCGCCGAGGAAGCTGGAGATCATCGCCGACAGGCTGGGGTAGTCGAGCGTCGTGTATTCACGCACGTCGAGCATGTCGGGGCGCCCGCCATGCGGCCGGAAGAGTCCGAGTTGCGTCTTCGTGCCCCCGAGATCGCCTGCGAGCAGCATCGGCACAGGATACACGTCAGGTAGGGATGGCCGCCCCGGCCGTCCGGCTGCGGCAGGCGGACCCGGACAGCGCAGACCGACCCGCTCCGGCAGCGCAGATCGAGCGCCCTCGGGCAGCGCAGAAGGACCGCCGGGACAGCGGTCCCTACCTGACGTTGCTTCTGCTACGCTGCGGCCATGACCGACGCCCGGGTGCCCTCGCGCGTGGTCCGGACCCGTTTCCCCGCGTTGCGCGACGACCAGCTCCGGTCGCTCGCGCAGTGGCGGCTCGTGCAGCCGACCCGCGAACAGGGCGAGACCTGGTACTCCTTTGCCGACCTGTCGACGCTGCGGGACGTGCACGAGGCCGTCGGACGGGGAACGCCGCTCAAGGCGATCGTCCGGCAGCTGCTCGCGGCGCGGCAGGGGCAACTCACGTTGTTCGACGGCGGCGGACGCGACGCGGACGCCCGCGCACGCGTGGTCACCCTCGCGCCGCGCGCCACGTCCCGCCAGGAGGGTGGCGCGCTCGATTCCGCCGTGGACACCTCGCGAGCCGAGGAGGCGTTCGAGCGCGCGACCTCGATCGATGGCGTGCCGGGGCAACCGGTCGGCGCGGTGATGCGTGCGTACCGGGAGGCGCTCGCGTTCGATCCCTCGCTCGTGCCGGCGCTCATCAACCTCGGCAACCTGCACTATGCCGAGGGGCACCTTCCCGAGGCCGCCGCGCTGTACGAGCGGGCCATCGGGCTCGCGCCGGATTCGTTCGAAGGGTGGTTCAACCTCGGGCACACGCACCACGACGAGGGCCGCTTCGCCGAGGCCGTGCGGTGCTACACCCGTGGCCTCGAGTTGAGCCCGGAGTCGCCCGAGGCGTGCTTCTACCTCGCGGTGGCCTACGAGAAGCTTGGCCGCTCGCACGACGCGCGGCCGCTCTGGCAGCGTTACCAGCGACTCGCGCCCGAGGGCGAGTGGATTGCGCTGGCGCGCGAATTCGGGGAGTAGGTAGGGCCGGCTGTCTCAGCCTGGCCGTCACGGACCGCGCCGACGGCTACCTGACGCGGAAGGTGATGATGCCGCGGACCGGGTCGTAGGGCGAGACGCCGACCGTCACGCGGTCGCCGGGCACCACCTTGATGCGGAACCGGCGCATGCGCCCGCTCAACTGCGCCAGCACTTCCTGGCCGGAATCGCACTGCACGCGGTACAGCCCGCCGCTGTGCACGGCCGTGACCGTGCCCTGGACATCAATCAGATCGTCTTTGCTCAATCAGTAGGTCTCCAACACGCCATTCTCCCACACTTGGCGCTGCAGGGACGTCTCGCCGAGGCGTCAGGATGGCGGCGCCCGGGGAGCGCGCCCGACCGTCTCGCGGCCCTACCTGCTCGCGTCCAGGGCGCGGACGGCGTCTTCCACCCGCCTGGCAAGCCCCCCGTAGTCGTCGCCCTGCAGCGACAGCGGCGCGCCGAACCGTACCGTCACGACCCCCGGCGTCGGGAAACGCGACCGCTGGTGCAGCACCTTGTCGGCGCCCACCAGTCGTACGGGCACCACGGGTACGCCGAGCCGCGCGCCGATCATGCCGATGCCGCCGCGGAACTCGTTGATCTCGCCAGCCATGGTCCGCTTGCCCTCGGGGAAGATGAGCAGCGACTGCCCCTCCTCGAGCAGCTGACCGATATAGCGTAGCGTCCGTCGTGCCCCCGCCTCGCGTTGCGGGATGGGGAACGCGTTGAAGAAGAGCGATGCCAGGTAGTAGTTCAGCCCGTTCGTGAAGCGCTGCCGGGCGGTGTGGCCGGCCGGGTGGAAGTGCGGGGTGAAGAACTCCTTGGCCATCGCCACCGACGTCCGGTAGCGCCAGCGTGGAGGCAGCGCGATCAGGATCACCGGAGTGTCCATGTGGCTCTGGTGATTGGCCGCGAAGACCACAGGGCCTTCCAGGCCGGCCAGGTGCTCGACCCCTTCGACGCGCACGCGCGCGAACACGCGCGCCAGCGGGAGGATCCACGTGGGAAGGCTCAGGCGGCGCAGCAGGTAGGGCAGCGCCCTGCGATTCCACGACGGGAACTCGAACTGGGATGGCGATCGTCTGTCGGCGTCTGCGAGCCCTGCGGGGATCGTGGGACGCGTCGGGATCGGCCCGGCTGGGACAGCCGGCCCTACCGGCACCGCAGCACCCGTCGCTGGGACAGCCGGCCCTGCCGGCGACGCAGCTACCGCGGGCGTCGTAGCGGGGGCTCCCGCGTTGGGTAGGGCCCGCTCTCCGAGCGTGGCCATTCCGACGAGTCCGCGCAGATCGCCGAGCGTGCGCGCCGCTGCGAATGCGCCCTCATCGACGATCGTGTGGAAGTGCTGCTCGAGCGCCATCAGCAACTCGACGCGTTCGAGCGAACTGAGCGCCAGTTCCTCGATGGTCGTCCCGTCGCCGAGGTCGTCGCGGCCACGTGCGAACCGCGAGACGACGTGCAGCAGTGTGTCCTCGCCTGTCACCGGACGCGCACCGGCCTGCTCGCCCGATTCCACCCACGAGCGCAGCGCCGTCCGCTTCAACTTGCGCGTGCCCTCGGTACGCGGCAGTTCGGCACCGGTCCAAATCGAGGCGCTGCGGATCTTCTGGTGATCGTCGAGCCGCGTGTTGGCGTCGCGTACCACGGCGTCGAGGCGTCCGGCGTCCTCGAGCACCAGGACCGCGTGGATGCGCTCCTCGCCCTCCCAGTTTCGGCCGACGACGGCAGCGTCGCGCACGCCGGGCTGCGCCAGGAGGGCGCGCTCCACGTCTTCCGGAAAGACGTTCAGTCCTTCCGGCGTGACGATCATCTCCTTCTTGCGGCCCTTGATGTAGAGCCGCCCCTGCTCGTCGAGCCCGCCGATGTCGCCCGTGTGCAGCCAGCCGTCGTCGAGCGTGCGGGTCGTGTCGCTGGCGCCGCCGAAGTAGCCCTGCGACACGTTGTCGCCACGCACGAGGATCTCCCCGTCGGGCGCGATCTTCACCTCCACGCCGTGAATCGGCTTGCCGACGCTGCCCTTGCGCGCGTTGAGCGGATGGTTCAGCGTGACGATCGGCGCGGTCTCGGTGAGGCCGTAGCCCTGCACGACGAGGAAGCCGAGTCCGCCCCAGAACTCCTCGAGCGCCGGGTCGAGCGGGGCCGCCCCGACCACCGCGCTCCAGAACTTGACGCCGAAGGCGCGATGCACGCGGCGGAACCGCCACCAGCGCCGATACCACTTCTCCTTCGGCAGCGCGGCGATGCCGGAGTCGGGCGGCGGCTGCACCGCCTGCGTCTCGGGAAAGCGGAGCCTCACATATTCCCGCAGCAGGTCGAGGATCTTCGGCACCGAGACCAGCACGGAGATCCGCCGTGACCGGATCTGGCGCACGATGTCGGCCGGTGCCAGGCTGCGCATGAACACCACGGTGCCGCCGAGCATCGGCGGCACGAACGTCGCCATCGCCTGGCCGAACATGTGGCTGAGGGGCAGCAGGTTCAGGAAGCGAATCGGCGCGAACGGTCGGATGTACCGCTGGTACTTGGCCATCTCGCGCTCGATCGGCACGATGTTGGCCAGGACGTTGCGGTGCGTGATGATCACGCCCTTCGGGTCCCCGGTCGCACCCGACGTGAAGATGATCTCGGCCGTGTCGTCGGCGGTGATCGTCTCGGGTGGCGGTGGCGGGTGGCTGGCATCCTCCTCCCGCAACAACTCGCTGAGGAGCCAGCGCGGTACATCGAGTGCCAGTGCCGACGCGTCCACGTCGTCGCCGGCGATCAGCAGGCGTGCGCCGACGATGCCGGCGATCCGATCGACGAGCGCTGGCGCCGACCGGTAGTCGATCGGCACCACGACGATGCCGCGCAGCAGGCAACCCCAGAAGGCGACGATCCACTCGGGACGGTTCTCGCCCCAGAGCAGGACGGCCTCGCCGCGCGCGATTCCTGCGGCGTGCAGCCGCCCGGCCAGCCGCATGGACGCCCGGCCGACCTCGTCGTACGTGTACGTCCAGGAGCGGTACCCGTCGTCGTGGACGAGGAACGGATCGGTGCGGCCGGTGACGTCGTGGAAGAAGTCGAGGAGGGTCGTTCGTTTCGCTCCGGCTGAACGCCCATCCCCGCGAGGCTGCCCGAAGCGACGCGCCATTGGCCGCTATGATAGTGGACGCTCATGCCAGTGCCGACGGCCTTTGCTGCAAGCGCGCTGTACGACAGCCTGCTCCAGAACGCGCTCCAGCGCTTCCTCTCACGCGCCACGCTGGAAGTCGAGGCCTCGCTCTCCGAGTCGTCGACGGGCACGCTCGCCATCGAGCCCACCGCCGACCCGTGCGAGCTCGTGCTGCGCTGGTTCGGCACGCGGCACATCCTGCACGTGCCGCGCGCGCAGCCGTTCACTTCGCACGAACTGCGCGTCGCCCGCGCCATCGGCGAGGTGCTCTCGGCGCGCTATCGCGCGATCTTCGATCCGGCGATCCTCACGGCGCGCGCCGACCTGTTCCAGGGAATGATCGAGGACCGGTACGTGGCGGCGTTCCTCGACCGCAGGCCCTACGAGGCCAACGCCGACCGCAGCCGCGCCGACCGGCTCGCGAGTTGTATCGAGGTGCTGCGCGTGGCGCGGGCCATCGGCCAGGTGCTCTCGGCTCGCTATCAGGCGATCTTCGACTCGACGGTGCTGGCCTCTCGTGCCGACCTGTTCCAGGGCCTGATCGAGGATCGATACGTCGCGGCATTTCTCGACCGACGCCCTTATGAGGCCGGCGCCGAACGCAACCGCGCCGATCGACTGGCCAGTTGCATCGAGGTGCTGCGGGTGGCGGCGCTCTCCAGTTACGAGAGCCGGGCCATCTCGTCGGGCGTGCTCATGCTGGGAGACGCCACTGCCCACACCCGGCACCAGGC
>JAEYZV010000237.1 GCA_023427865.1 Acidobacteriota bacterium | reverse complement strand
AGGAGCCGATGCGCTGGATCGCGACCAACGCGGGCCAGGAAGGCTCGATCATCGTGCAGCGGGTCAAGGAGAACGACAAGGTGGAGTTCGGCTACAACGCCGGCGCCGAGAAGTTCGAGGACCTGATTGCCGCCGGCGTCATCGACCCGGTGATGGTGGTCCGCACGGCGCTGCAGAACGCCGCGTCGATCGCCGGCCTCCTCCTCACCACCGAGGCGATGGTCTCGGAGATCCCCGAGGAGAAGAAGCCCGAGCCGATGCCCCAGGGCGGCGGCGGGATGTACTAGGGACCGGGAACCAGGTTCCGGGTTCCGGAAACCGGGTTGAAGGTAGGGCGCGTGACAGACCCGCCGATATGCGCCTTCGGCGCGCGGCGGGTTCCCCGAACGCGCCACGCAAATCAAAAGGGCCGGCTCCTCGGAGTCGGCCCTTTCCTGTTCCGGCAATTGCGAAACTTCGGAATTTAGAATGCTCGACGACGTCGGACGTTCGAACCGTCGTCCAGCCTCAGGAATGTCGAAATTCTCGGTGCGTTCCCGCAACGAGAACTCCATCTCGACAACGACCTGCACCGGCACCGCGCTGCCCTGCCGCATGCCGGGGCGGAAGCGCCACTGCCGCATCGCCTTTATCGCCTCCTCGTCGAGACCGAACGTGCGATCCAGTGAGCGGGCGATCTTGATCTCGCCCGGGCGCCCGTCGGGCATCACCACAACCTCCAGCCACACCTTGCCCTGGATCTTGGCGCGCATCGCCTCGGTCGTGTACTGCGGCTTCACCTGCGAGATGAGCGTGGGCGCCGAGACGCCGGACCCCGGGCGGTAAGCGCCGCCGCCGGTGCCGCCGCCGTAACCGGGGCCGAGCCCGCTGCCCTGCCCGGGACCGACCCCGGTGCCGGTGCCCGTGCCTGCGCCGCCGCCACGGCCGGTGCCCTGCGACGTGCCGCTGGGGATGGCCGTCCGGTCGATGACACCCGCGATTGCCACTTCACCCGAGGCGACGCTCTGCACCGGGATGTTCATCTGGGGTACGGGAGGCGGCTCGACCTCCTTGGGCGGATCGACCTTCGGCGGCGTGATGTTCACCTTCGGCGCCACCGGCACGGAGATCCGGTCGCGGCCCGGCAGTGCGAGCCGACGCGGGGGCTCGGGACTCTGGTTGCCGCCGCCACCACCACCGCCGCCGGGACCAGGCTCGGCAAGGAACACGAGGTTGATGTTCTGCTCGGGCGGCTCCGCCTCGGTGGGCGCCTGCCCGGCCGGCATCGCGCGGATGCCGAAGTACACGAGGGCGACGAACGCCACGTGTGCCGCGAGCGACACGACGGCAGCCCCACTGGTCCGCTGCCGCTGCATCCCGAACTCGAGGTCGACCGTAGGGTGGGCACCCATCGGCAGCATCACGGATCCGTGATGGCTCGAATCGGGAGGGGTGGCGGCGTCACGCATATCCGGGCGAATTCGAGAAAACGCGTTCATTCTGTCAGCACCGCCGGACTCTTCGCAACTTGCGATCGAGAGGCACACGAGCGGTGCGGCAGGCCTCCCACGTACGTAGCCGTCGCCCCTTGGGCGACGGTCCTGCGCGTCGCGCAAGGCCCGACGCCTACGTCAACCTGTCCCGGGGCGGTCATGTCGGTTAGACGCACGGACCATGCCGGTCGGCCGACTCAACGGGCGAGGTAGCCGGCGCGCGCCCGCACGACATGCTTGGGACGCGTCACGCGCACCTGGATGCGGCGGTATTCGCCGGGCTCCGGTGGGCGCGCGGGTTCGTACCCCAGCAGGTACTGGTGCCTCAGCTCCGAGGCGATGCGACGCAGCGTGCCCGGGAGTTCACGGGCCCGCCGTACGCGGAACGCACGGCCGCCCG
Organism: Acidobacteriota bacterium; assembly: GCA_023427865.1. Lineage (GTDB taxonomy): Bacteria > Acidobacteriota > Vicinamibacteria > Vicinamibacterales > Vicinamibacteraceae > Luteitalea. The sequence goes on along the minus strand of JAEYZV010000237.1, from coordinate 1,283 downwards.
TCATCGTCGCGAGCTGATCCAGCAGCGGCGGGACCTTGCGTTCCAGCACGACGGGGTATGCAAGGACGTCACTGGCCCGGACGCGGGCGATCACGTCCTCGGCCGTCTGCTGGCTGTGTCGCTCCACCCCGTCGGACACGAGCACGAGAGCCCGACGTCCGGGCGCCGGTTCGATGGCGTCGAAGGCCGTGATCACCGCATCGTGGAGCGCCGTGGTCCCCCAGGCGTCCAGGGCCTGAAGCGCGGTGTCCACCGCACGACGGTCGTTGGTGAGCGGCGCCGGGACGTCCACGTCCGAGCCGATCGCCACGAGCATCGCGAGGTCCTCGTCGCCGAGTTCCAGGAGGAGCTCCCGCCCGCCGCGCTGGGCAGCCGCCAGCCGATCGCCGGCCATGCTCCAGCTCCGGTCGACTGCGAGCGCAATCGACACCGGCTGGTCGCCGGCCGCAAAGACGCTCACCTGCTGCGGCACACCGTCCTCTCGCACTTCGAACTCGTCGCTGGTGAGATCGGTGACCAGCCGCCCCTCGTCGTCGCTCACCGTCGCATAGACCTCCACGAGGTCCGTACGCGCCCTGAACTGTGCGTCCGAGCGCGATGCCACGATGGTCGCGCCGAGCAGCGCGAGCATGGCCGCCACACGAAACCCGACAGGCCGTTGGGCGAATGGTAGAATCACGGAGTCGTCGTTCCTCAAGGAGTTCTCATGATCGCGCTGGGCCTCGGGCCACTCGGTATCCCCGAACTGATCATCATCCTGTTCATCATCGTGCTGATCTTCGGGGCGACGCGGCTTCCCGAGATCGGTCGCGGGATCGGCAAGGGCATCCGCAACTTCAAGGACGCCACCAAGGAAGGCGCGACCGGCAAGGACGACTAACTCATCGCGATCCGATCAGCACGCGCGCGTCCCCCTGCCGTCGGGTCACGCGCGTGCGGTCGAGCCATTCGAGCAGCGGGATCGCCGTGCGACGCGTCAGCCCGTACCGCTCCTTGAACCAGCCCACCTCGAGCGTTCCCGGCATCCCCGCGGTGTCCGCCAGCGCCCGCAGTTCCGCCGACAACGCCTGCAAGTGCACGGCGGCGACGTAGCGATCGCCGATCCGCTCCACGTCGCGCGCCTTCACGAGCCGCCCCAGCACCGCCGCCACCGCTTTCCGATCGAGTTCGGCCACGGCAGTTTCGATCTCCGGCGTCGCCTGGCCATTCAGGCCGCTGCCGCCAATCAGCTCCAGGACGCGGCCATCGATCTCGCTTCGCCCGGCGGCGCGCGTCTCCACGCG
>JAEYZV010000210.1 GCA_023427865.1 Acidobacteriota bacterium | reverse complement strand
GCCAGGGACGTTGTTGGCCACGATGAGGCCGGCGGCGCCGGCGGCCTGCGCACGCTGCGCCTTCTGCAGGAACGTGCAGGTGCCGCGATCGACGAGCACGATGTTGCCGGCGACCTGGCTGGCGGCCGGGTACGGCTCACAGCCGTCGAGCAGGCTGGCGCCGCCGCTGTCCTCGGGCGCGACCAGGACGCCGCCGAACCCGCGCGGCAGCGGCGCACCGAGCGTGGAGCCGAGCACCTCGCCGTCCGGAATGCCGGTGCCGCGCAGCGTCAACTGGAAGTCGAGCACCGACGGGATGACGTTTGTCACCTGCGTGCCCGCCCACACGAGGTTGCCGGTGTTGACGGCCGACGCCTTCCGCTCCACGTCGGTCATGTCGATCCAGCGCTTGCCGGTGGTGACGTCCAGCATGCGGCGCTCCCACACCGACGGGTAGCCGCCGGCGCGCACGCCCGTCTCCGCGTTGGTGGGCCCGACCGTGACGCCGAGCCCGTGCCCGAACTCGTGCATCACCACGGCCAGCAGGTCGATGCGGTTGCCGGGCTGGTTGTTGTCGAGCCCGTAGTACCAGCCGTTGCCGGTGAGGCAGCCGGGCTTGCCGAGTTCGCTGTTGAACACGGTGAAGATCTCGAAAGGCTCGTCTGGAAGGACCGCTTCGGTGATCTCCTGCCGGGTCAGCTTCTCGGCCAGGGCCACCGGATAGAACGTGCCCGGCTCGAGCGCCTTGCCACCCTGGGGCAGTGGCGGTACGTCGCGGATCGCGAAGTAGGGCGCAGCCCCGCCGAGCACGCCGGACGTGGCGTTGCAGCTCAACGGCGTGAAGAACGCGACGACCGAGATCACCTGCTTGCTCTGCAGGTTCGCGGCCCAGCGGTTGGCCGCCGTCTGGAACACGTTCAGCGCCTGCTGGCCCACCGTCGTGCCGGGATTGCCGCCGACGGGAGCCGCCGGCGTCGGATCGTTGAAACCGACGTCGGGGGGGTCGCCATTGATGACGATGATGCGCGCCGACTGCGCCGCGGCGGGCGCCGCGAGCAGGGCGAGGCTGAGTGTCGCAGCGGCGAGCCTACCGGTCACGGTGGCCTCCCTCATCGCCATGTCCGATGGCGACGCCGTCCTTGCCGACCGTCGCCACCGCGAGCGACACGCCCGACGCATCCGTCTTCAGCGCGTACCCACCCATCGGCAGCGCGATCTCCTGCGCCGCGTCCGCTCCGGCCGGCACGGCGAGCGCCGCCGCCTCCGCGGCGGTCGGTGCACGGAACGCCTGCTCGTCGTGGTCGCGGAAGGCCCGCTGTCGAACGAGCTGCGCGTTGGCCCGAGCCGCAGCGAGGTGGGCCGACGACGAGCGACGCGCAAGCGCCGCCTGTTCCTCCGTCGTCAGCTCTGGCATCGGCACGTTGGCCGTGGTACGGGCGTCATCGGTGAGTGCTGCGGGCGACGCGGTGGCCTGCACCGGCGACTGTGTGTACGTGGACTGCGTGGCTGCACCGACGCAGACGAGGCCGGCAGCGAGCAGCAGGAATACCTTGCGCATGTGTTCGTCCCTCCGGGGGATCAGCACGTCTCCAATCGACGTGTGAACTGAACTGTACGTCTCCGTATACAGCAACCCGCAGCCGATTACCACCCGCTCGCACCGGCGAACGGGCGGTCAGCCCCGGCGCCGTGCCGCCGTGCGTCACCGCACGGGCGCGCCGACCATCTCCTCGGCGAGCGCACCGGGCTCGTCGCCGAGCGGTGCTGCCGCCCACCCGCGCAGCGTCGCGTGCAGCCGTGCCTGCTGCGCGAAGAGATCGTGGTTGACGGGTTGCGCGCCGGCCGCCTGCGGCGCCTTCAGATAGAACGCGAGCCACTCCTGCACGCCGGACGCGCCGGCGCGGTGCGCGAGATCGAGGAACAGCGCGAGGTCGAGCACGATCGGCGCGGCGAGGATCGAGTCGCGGCAGAGGAAGTCCACCTTGATCTGCATCGGGTAGCCGAGCCAGCCGAAGATGTCGATGTTGTCCCAGCCCTCCTTGTTGTCGCCGCGCGGCGGGTAGTAGTTGATGCGGACCACGTGGTCGACCGTGCCGTACAGGTCCGGGTACACGTCGGGCTGCAGGATCGTGTCCAGCACGCCGAGTTTGGACACCTCCTTGGCCTTGAAGTTCTCCGGCGCGTCGAGCACCTCGCCGTCGCGGTTGCCGAGGATGTTGGTCGAGTACCAGCCGCGCAGGCCGAGCATGCGCGCCTTGAGTCCCGGCGCGAGCAGCGTCTTCATGAACGTCTGCCCCGTCTTGAAGTCCTTGCCGGCCACCGGAACGCCGCGACGCCGCGCCTCCTCCACCATGCACGGCAGGTCCACGGTGAGGTTCGGCGCACCGTTGGCGAAGGGCACGCCGCACTGCAGCGCGGCCCACGCGTAGATCTGGCTCGGCGCGATGTTCGGATCGTCGCTCTTCAGACCCTGCACGAACGCCTCTGGGGACGCGTGCACCGCCGAGGGCTCCTGGTACGCCTCGGTGGACCCGCACCAGACCATCACCAGCCGGTCGCACCCGTGCTGCGCCTTGAACGTGACGATGTCGTCGACGAGCGCGAGTGCCTGCTCCCACTTCGACGTCAGGGGCTTGACGCGCACACCTTCGAGGCGCGACACCCAGCGTCGGTCGAACACCGCCGCCATCGGCACGATGGCCTCGAGCTCGTCGGCGATGGGTGCCAGGTCGCGCTCCTCGAGCACACGCGCCGTTCGCGCCGCCTCGAGCGCGTTGCGCGTGATGGGATCCCAGCCGCCGAACACGATCGACTCGAGTGCCGCCAGCGGCACCGCATCGCGGATCAGGTCGCGACGCGGCGTGTCGGGATCGCCGGTGTCGAGGTGACCCAACTGGCTCAGGGACCCGATCGGCGCCATCAGGCCCTTGCGGGCGGCGAGTACGCCGGCGATGAACGTGGACGCCACGGCGCCCATGCCGGGAAGGAGGATGCCGAGCGTGCCGGTGGCCGGAGCGATGCGTTGAGCGGTCATGCGCGCACGATAAGCAATCGTGAACGCCGTGTCGCCATGATGAAGCATCACTGAACTATGATGCAGGGATGCTTCCCGACCTGACCATCCGCCAGCTCGAATACCTGGTGGCCGTGGACGAAGCAGCGACCTGGGCCCGCGCGGCCGACAACGTCGGCGTGAGCCCGTCCGCGCTGTCGCAGGGCCTCGCCGAGCTCGAGCGGCGGATCGGCGTGCCGCTCTTCGATCGCGAGAGCCGGCGTCGTCAGCTCCGCACGGCCGCCATCCCGGTGGTCGCGCATGCACGGCAGGTGCTCGGGCTCACCGCCGACCTTGCGCGCTGGGCCGACCGCCTGAAGCGGGGCGCTGCCGGCCGCGTGCGGCTCGGCATGATCGATGCCGCGGCGGTGGTCCACTTCCCCGATCACCTCCAGGCCTTCCGCGCGGCGCATCGCGACATCGAGCTGCTGGTCCGCGTCGCGCCGTCGGCCACGCTCCTGAAGCTGCTCGCCGCTGGCCACCTCGACGTCGCGGTCTGCGTGGCGCCGCCGCGAGCCGTGCCCGGGATCGACGTGCGACCGCTCCTCGTGGAGTCGCTGGCGGTGTACGGCCCGCCAGGACGCGCGATCGGCGCGCCGGCGGGCTGGGGCCCGTGGGTGCTCTACCCGACCGGCTCGCACACGCGGCACGTGGTGGTCGGCGAGTTGCGCCGCCTGGGCGCGCCCATCGAGGTGGTCGCCGAGAGCCACCAGCCGGAAGTGCTGCGCGAGATGGTGCGGCTCGGCGCCGGCTGGACGGTCCTCCCGAGCGCACAGGCCGAGGAAGGCCCGCGCGCGCTGGCACGCGGGCGGGCATTGACGACGCGCCAACTCGTGGTGGCGACACGGGCGAGCGCCGTCCGCGATCCCGCCGTGGATCTGCTCGTGCAGCAGCTGGCCGTGCGGCAGCCACGCGCCACCGGCAGGACCGCCGGTGCAGCAGCGCGTCCGTCGCGCCGTTCGCGCCGCACGCGCGCGGTATAGACTCGCCGCCAGCACATGGCCGCCCCATACACGGACGTCGTCCAGCAGCTCCGCACCGCGTTCCCGGCGCCGGTCTCCGACCGGCTGCACGACGCGTACTTCGTGTTCTCGTTCCTGCGCGCACTCGACCAGGTCGACGCGTTGAAGTCCGCGGCGCCGATGCTCGGCGCGCCGGTGACGCTCGACTACGCGGCCGCGCGGACGCGGCGCGTGCCGGACACACCGAGCACGCTCGAAGCCGTGACGAGCGAGCTCGTCAAGTACCTCTCCGGGATGTTCATCTGGGGACACCCGAACGCGCAGATCAACGTCGTCCCGACGCCGACGATCCCCAGCATCATCGGCGGCCTGCTGCCCTCGATCTACAACCCGAACCTGGTGAGCGAGGAATCCTCGCGCCAGGTGGCGCTTGCCGAAGTGGAAGCGGTGGCGATGACGGCGGCGCTCATCGGCTACGACGCCGCCGCGGCCGACGGCGTGTTCACGTTCGGGGGCACGGGCACGCTGTTGTATGCCGCGAAGATCGGCCTCGAGAAAGCCCTGCCCGACGTGCGTCGCACCGGCGTGCGCGAGCCGCCCGTCATCGTCTGTTCCGACTGCGCGCATTACGCGTGCCTGACGGTGGCCAACTGGCTCGGGCTCGGCGAGCAGCAGCTGGTACGCGTCCCGACGACCGAGGACAACCAGATCCGCGTCGACGCCTACGAACGGCAACTCACCGAACTCGTCGACCAGGGCCGCCGCATCGCCTGCATCGTGGCGACGATGGGCACGACCGATGCGTTCGGGTTGGACGACATCGCCGAGATGGCGCGGGTGCGCGACGCGCTGGTGCGCAGCCGCGGACTGGACTACGTGCCGCACCTGCATGCCGATGCGGTGATCGGCTGGGCGTGGAGCGTGTTCAACGGCTACGACTTCGACGCCAACCCGCTCGGGTTCAGGCACCGCACGGTCCGCGCGCTCGCGGGCACGACGCGGCGCATCCGCCATCTCGGCGTCGCGGACTCGGTCGGCATCGACTATCACAAGACGGGGTTCGCCCCGTACGTGTCGAGCGCCGTGCTCGTGAGGGACGGCCGCGATCTGACGGGGCTCGCCCGCCGCGAGGAGGACACGCCGTACGTCTTCCAGTCGGGCGAACGCCATCCGGGCCGGTACACCCTCGAGACCACGCGCCCCGGGAACGGGCCACTGGCGGCCATCGCCAACCTGCGCCTGTTCGGCACGCAGGGGCTGCAGGCGCTGCTCGGGCACGTGGTGTCGATTGCCGAGGACCTGCGCGAGCACCTCGAGGGCCATCACGCGACGACGGTGCTCAACGGCGACAACTTCGGCCCGGTGACGCTGTTCCGCGTGTATCCCGACGGCGTGGACACGTTCAGCGCGCCCGAGCAGGAACGCACCGATCCGGCGTGCCGCGACCAGTTGCTCGCGCACAACGCCTACAACCGCCGCATCTTCGAAGCAATCCAGGCCGACGCGCTGCAGGGCACCGGCATCGTCATCTCGATGACCGACTGCTACCGCGAGACCACCTATGGCGAGCCGATCGTCGCGCTGAAGTCCTACATCCTCAGCCCGTTTGCCGACAGCCGGCACGTCCACGTCGTGTTCGATTCGATCGCCAAGGCGCGACGCGCGCTCGCCGGGTAGAATACGCGCCGATCCCGAGTTCCCCACGTCCACGCCCGCCCGGCACGCTGCCCGCCACGCGGCACGCCGCCAGGCCCCGAGAGGAGATTGCCGCGTCATGACAGGCCTCGACTGGTTCGTCGTGCTGCTCTACTTCGCCGGACTCGCCGGCATCACTTTGTGGGTGATGGCGCAGAGCCGCGACACGGCCGACGACTACTTCCTCGCGGGACGCAACCTGGGGTGGTTTGTGGTGGGCGCATCGATCTTCGCGTCCAACATCGGTTCCGAGCACGTCGTGGGCCTTGCCGGTTCGGGCGCGACGAGCGGCGTGGCGCTGGCGCACTACGAGTTGCACGCCTGGTGCCTCCTCGTGCTCGGCTGGGTGCTGGTGCCGTTCTACATGCGGTCGCGCGTCTACACGATGCCCGAGTTCCTCGAGCGCCGCTTCTCGCCGACGGCGCGGTGGGTGCTCTCGCTGATCTCGCTCGTCGCCTACGTGCTCACGAAGATCGCGGTCGGCATCTTCGCGGGCGGCGTCGTGTTCGGCGCGCTGCTGCCGGAACTGCAGGTGCAGATCGGCAGCGCCGTCTTCAACAGTTTCTGGATCGGGTCGGTGGCCGTGGTCGTGCTGACCGGCGCCTACACGGTGGTCGGCGGCATGCGCGCGGTGGCGTACACGGAGGCGGTACAGACGATCATCCTGCTCGTCGGTTCGCTGCTGCTCACGATCTTCGGCCTGCAGCAGATCGGCGGCTGGGACGAACTGCGCACGGCACTCGGCCCCGAGATGTTCAACCTCTGGCGACCGCTCGTGCCCGACGGCGTGCAGGGCACGTGGGCGCCCGTCAAGGAGGCCGGGCGCATGGCCTGGTACTTCAACGGCAACTACCCGTGGCTCGGCATGCTGTTCTGCGCGCCGATCATCGGCCTGTGGTACTGGTGCACCGATCAGTACATCGTGCAGCGCACGCTCGGCGCACCGAACGAGCGCGAGGCGCGGCGCGGCACCATCTTCGCCGCCTTCCTCAAGCTGCTGCCCGTGTTCATCTTCATCATCCCCGGCATGATCGCGCTCGCCCTTGCCCGCACGGGGCGGGCGCCGGGGCTCGAGAGCCTCATCGGCCCGGACGGGCAGGTGATGACCGAAGCCGCGCAAGGCGCGTTTCCGCTGATGGTGCAGCACGTGCTGCCCTCGGGCATCCGCGGCCTCGTCGTCGCGGGCCTGCTCGCCGCGCTCATGAGCTCGCTGGCCGGAGCCTTCAACGCCTGCTCGACGCTCTTCACGATGGATTTCTACTCGCAGCTGCGGCCCGGGGCCTCGCAGGCACAGCTCGTCTGGGTGGGCCGCGCAGCGACGACCGTGATGGTGCTCGTGGCGCTCGTGTGGATTCCGGTGATTCAGGGGGCGCGCGGGCTTTACGAGTACCTGCAGGGCGTGCAGGGGTACCTCGCGCCGCCGATCGCTGCGGTGTTCTTCTTCGGCGTGTTCAACAAGCGCCTGAACGCGAAGGGCTGCCTCGCGGCGCTGACGGTGGGTTTCGCGCTCGGCGTGTTCAGGCTCGCCGTCGATACGCCCATCAGCCTCGGGCTCGGGGGGTACGCGGCGGGCTATCCCGAAGGCTCGCTGCTCTGGATCGTCAACAACATCTACTTCCAGTACTACAGTCTGCTCATCTTCCTGATCGCGACCGGCGTGCTGTTCGGCGTGAGCTACGCTACGGAGGTGCCTGATCCGGCACGGCTGCGCGACCTCACGTTCCAGACGATGACCGAGGACCTGCGGCGGGAGTCGCGCGCGAGCTGGACGCGCGCCGACGTGATCAACTCGGCCCTCGTGCTCGCGCTCATCCTCGCCGCGTACATCTACTTCAACGGATAGGGCGTTGGGCCTCGGCGCACGTAGCCGCCGGACAAAGTCCGGCGCTGCACGTCAGGCAGGGACGCCCGCCCCGGTCGGCCGTCCGTCTGCGCGATCGACACGCGTCGGCCGCCCGTCGGCGCGTTCCCGGTAGGGCCCGCTGTGCCAGCGTGGCCCACGCGGGCAGGTATAAGACTGTCTAATAT
>JAEYZV010000312.1 GCA_023427865.1 Acidobacteriota bacterium | reverse complement strand
TGCCGCGGCGCCGACGCACAGCCCGAGCACACCTCCACCCACCAGCCCGAGCAGACGGCGCGCCGCCGTGCGCGTCGCAATCGTAGCCGTCGGGCCTTCCGCCTTCGCCGAGGCTAGGGCGGACTGGTGCGCGACGGGGGTGCTGGCGCCATCCTTTCCGTCGTACGTAGCCGGCGGGCCTTCCGCCTCCGCCGAGGCTACGGCGGACGGGTGCCCAACGGGGGTGATGGCGCCATCTTTTCCGTCTTACGTAGCCGTGGGGCCCTGCCCGACGGGCAGCGCGCCGTCCCGCGTCGCCACCCACAGCTCCACGACCGCGTACACGCCGACCCCGAACAGGCACACCAGCGTCGTCGCCATGTAGGAGCCGAGCACCAGCGCGCCAAGCGCGAGTGCGAGGCCCGCGACATCGAGCCAGCGGCCGCGATGCACGCAGCGCCGCACCTGCCGCAGGACGAGCGGCAGCCACGCGGCGACGGTGGGCATCGGCGCGCTGAGCCATGTCAGGAAGTGCCCGTTGAGCCCATATGCGATGCCCCCCGCGGCTGCGCCGACTGCATTGGCGCCGAGCTCGCGCAGGAACAGCCACATGCAGAGCGCGGCCACCAGCAGCCGCAGCGGTCCGTACCAGTTCACCGCGTCTTCAGGCGGCAGCAGGTAGTAAGGCAGGCTGAACGGCGACAGCGCGCGTCCGACGTCGAGGCCCTGGAACCAGGCCGGCACGCCGGACAGCCGCGTGTCGTCGTAGTCGGGCCACTCGCCCTCGCGCAGCCGCTCGAAGTGCGTGGCCATCAGCGGCTGGTGGTAGAAGGCCTCGTCCGAGCGCGTGCGGTTTGCCGCGTGCGTGCGCGGCATGTCGTGTGCCCACGGGAAGAACTCGAAGGCGAGGTCGGCTGGCGAGAACACCTCGCCGTGGCGCCACTCCCGTTCGAACAGCACGAGCAGCGACGCCACCATCACCACGAGCAGCGGCAGCAACGCCTTGTACCGGATGGCCACGCCCGGCGCGCGGTGCGACTCGGTAGGGCCGGCTGTCCCGGCCTGGCCGTGGGTGGTAGGGCCGGCTGTCCCAGCCTGGCCATCGCCGTCCGTTCTGCCTGGTCCAGTCATTTCCGTGCAATGAGCGCGAACTGCGATGCGGCGCGCCGCAGCGCCGGCACGGCGAGCCACAGCCGGTCGAAACCGAAGACGACGCGCCAGAACGTTCGCGACTCGCTGCGCACGAGCCACGGCAGCGGGCCGCCGATCACGTCGATGTAGTCGATGCGCGGCTCGCGGAAGCCCGCCCGCCCGGCCTCGTCGCGCAGCACGTGAGGATCGAGCGACGTCTCCTGTTCCGCGTGCACGTCGCTGCGCCGCCGGAACCAGCCTTCGAGCAGGCGGCGGAGCACGCCGCGTGCGTTCGGGTCGCGCACGTACAGCCAGCCGCCCGGGACGAGCCAGCCGTGCACGCGAGCGAGCAGCTGCCGTCGCTGGTCCGGCAGGAAATGGTGGAACACGCCCATCGCGTACACGACGTCGAACCGTTCCCCCTCGAACGGCTGCGTGTCGATGGCGCCGGCGATCACCTCGACGTTGGAAAGCCCCGCCGCGCGCAGCCGCTCACGCGCGGCCTCGGCCGCCGTCTCCGACAGCTCCACGGCCACGATGTGCCCGACGCGCGGTGCGATCGCGATCTCGTAGTCTCCGAGCCCCGCGCCGATCGAGAGCACGCGCATGTCGCCGCGCAGCGGGACCTCGCGCCGGAATGCCGCGACGTTCCAGGCCACGAGCCGGCGGAACCCCTCGCGTTCGAAGAAGCGCTCGCGCTGCGCGCGCGTGTACCACGCGTTCTCGTGCGCGCGTTCCTGCTCGACGATGTCCACGTGAGGGGCCACGCTCGGAGAGCGGGCCCTACCAACGGCTTCCTCCGCGGCGCTGGCCGCGTCGGCCGGTAGGGCCGGCTGTCTCAGCCTGGCCCCGTCGGTCGGCAGGGCCGGCTGTCCCGGCCTGGCCGCGTCGGCCGGTAGGGCCGGCTGTCCCAGCCTGGCCCCGGTCCACCAACCGACATGCCACTCCCAGATCGCGGTCACGCCGAAGGCCACGACCGTCGGCCACAGACGCACTGGCGTCGTGATCGCGAGCGCCGCGACGCCGGCCACCACGAGCGCCACGTCGAGCCCCACGACCCACGGGCGTGCCGCCGGCCACGCCAGCAGCAGGTGCAGCGCCAGCCACGCGGCCGTGACGGTCGGCACGTGGTCGACCAGGCGCGCACGGCCATGGAGGCGCACGAGCCTGCGCTCGGCCTCGCCGTACCGGCGCATCATGCGGCGGAACCACGCAAACGTCCCCGGCCGGTGGTGGTGCACGACGGCGCCGGGCACGTAGGAGAAGCGCGCGCCCCGCGCCGCGAGCCGGAGGTCCAGATCCACGTCCTCGCCCGGCCACAGCCCGGGTGTGAAGCCGCCCACCGCCCGGAGCGCCTCGACCCTGTACGCGCTGCAGCAGCTCGCGTTGTGTGACACCTCCCGCGGCCGCTCGTCGCCGCGCGTGTAGTCGCTCACGACCGACGCAACGCGGAAGAATGCCTCGAAGCCTTCGCGCAGCCGTTGCTGGCCGGGCGGGAACACGTTGATCTGTCGTCCACCGACACCGGTCGCTCCGGTCGTACGCAGCCCCTCGACCAGGGCGCGCACCCAGCCGACATCGGCAACGCAGTCGCCGTCGGTGAACGCGACGATCTCGCCGCCCGCGACGTCGATGCCCAAGTTGCGCGCCGCCGACGCGCCGATCGGAGGTGTCGACAACACGCGAACGCCCGCCGCGCCGGCGATGGCCGCCGTGTCATCCGTGGACCCATCGTCGACGACGATGATCTCGACGTGCGGGTGATCCTGGGCCTGCAGTGCCTCGAGGCACTGCGGCAGCGTCGCGGCGCTGTTG
>JAEYZV010000163.1 GCA_023427865.1 Acidobacteriota bacterium | reverse complement strand
CCGCCCAGGAGTTCTGGCCGTGCGTTGGCGACGGCGGCGCCGACGGACGCCTGAGCACGCGCGGGCGCTTCCGCACGAACGCCGATGATCTCGCCCTGCTCGTCGACGAGCACCTGCCGCGTGCCTGGGAACGCTGGGGCTCCACCGAGGACGGCGTGGACGTTGCGATCGTGGCGCACGACGGGCTCGCCGGGGTTGACGGCGCACTCGACCGCGCGCTGCAGTGGGTTCCCCTCTTGTACTCGCACCGCATCCTGCCGGTGTTCCTGTCGTGGGAGACCGAAGCCGCCGGCGCGGTGCGGAACCTGCTGGAGGCCAAGGTCGAGGGCGACGAGGATCCCCTGCGACCGGTGCCGTGGCGCGCAGTGACGCCGACGGCGCTGCTCGAGTGGCACGACGAGCGCATCGAGGGACGCGTCCGTCGTCCCGGTCGTGCGCTGTGGCGGGAGGTGAAGACGCACGCGCGGGCGGTGGCGACCGCGGACGGTGCCGGCATCCTGACGGTGCTCGATCTCCTGCGCGCGCGGACGCGGCGCAACACCTATCCGCGGGTGCGCATCCATCTCGTCGCGCACTCGGCTGGCGCGCTCGTCCACACGTACCTGCTGCCGCGCCTGGTCAGGATGGGGCTGCCGCTCGGCTCGGTGAACCTGTTGGCGCCGGCCGTGGGTGTCCAGGAGTTCGCACAGGAGGCCGGCATGGCCATGCAGGCTGCCGGGACACCTCTGCTCGTGGCCCATCTCACCGACGCCGCCGAGCGCAGCGATGCCACCTGCGCGCCGTACGGCCATTCGCTGCTCTACATGGTGTCGCGCGTGCTCGAGGAGGAGCCCGACACGCCGCTGCTCGGACTCGAGCCGCACGTGGTGCCGGCCGTGCTGCAGTACGACTGGGGCGCCAACCTGACGCGGCTGGCATCGCCGGGCGGCAGGACGCCGCACGAGATGCGCTTCACGACCGCAACCACGCACGGCGGGTTGCCGGAGGATCCGGCGGTGATGCAGGCGGTCGTGCATCACATCCGCGGGGAGCGAACAGCGGCGGCCCGGTGAGGCGTGCCTCGATGGCGACGAGTGAGGCCCCACCTTGCCGCCACGCGGCAGGTCGACGTCAGTCCGCGAGTCGCGTCAGCGCCACACCCGCGCCGCGCCCCGGCACGGCCGTCGGCGTCAGGGCGAAGCGCGACGTGCCACGGCCGACCGTCACGGCGCGAGCCGAGACGATGCCGACGCCGGCCCCGATGATCACGTCGCTCGCGAAGTGGCGTCGCTCGGCGAGCCGGGAGCCCGCGACGTACGCGGCCACGGCATACGCAGGCACGCCGACCTTCCATCCGAAATGCCTCTGCAGCACGGTGGCGGATGCGAACGTGCCTGAGCTGTGCCCGGACGGGAACGACCAGCTGTCGCCATCGGGGCGCGACCGGTCGATTGTCAGCTTCACGGCCTGCGTGAATCCCTGCGTGACGAGTTGCGCGCGTACGAGGTCGGCGCCGACCTCCGCCGTCCGCTGGTGCTTCGTGAGGCGCCCGAGCGCATACGTCGCGATCGAGCCGCCGAACTGGACGCCGAAGCCGCCGACGATCTCGCCGGGCGCGAAGAACCGGGTGACCGTCGGCGACGCGGCGACGCGTGTGGTGATCCCGGTATCGTGCGGGTGCAGCAGCGACGCCGCCGCGCCGGCTGCGATCATCACCATCGCGTTGTCGGCGGTGCGGACGTTGGCGACGTTGCCGGCAAGCTCCGTGAAGAGCGAGCGGACCGGGGGCAGGGTGCCGAGCGTGACCGGCGTCGGCACGCGTGGGATCGTCGATGGCCCTGGCGTCCGCGCCTGGGCGACGCGGTCGGCGTCATCGAGGTCCGGACGCTGCGGCGATCCGGCGGCATCGTGCGTGGTGACTGCCGCGGCATTGGCCGCCACCGGGTCCTGTGCCAGTGCTGGCAGCGGCGATACGCAGAGGACGACAGCGAAGACGGCGACGAACGAGTGGCGCATGGCGAAGGCCTGTGTCGGTGGCGTGAGCCTGCCGATGGAGCGACCCATCACGAGCCCGTCATCCATGGGATGATGGGCCCGTTCGCGAGCGTCGCGGCGCGCGACGCGCTCGGTCAATCGGCACTGCCCGGGAACCGCTCTACTGTACTCCAGGCGGCGACGTGGCGTGCAGCGGGGCTCGCCGGGAACCTGCCCGCGCCTCCCCGGTCCGTCGAGCCTATGCACAGCACCCACCTTCTTCTCGACACGTTCGTGCATCTCGCGCCGCTGCGCATGCTGGAGGACCTCTCCGGCGAGGACGCCATCCGCTCGCCGGCCCGGTTGATGCACAGCGTGGCCGGGCTCGTCGCCCACATGGACTTCTGGCAGCGATGGTTCCTGCAGCGATGCCGGGGCGAGGCAGTGCCGATGGCGGCCCGCGCCGCCGACGGTTGGCCGGAAGTCACGGCGGCGGGCTGGCCCGCGTTGCTCGCGCGCTTCGAGGAAGGACTCCGCGCCGCGGCCGCGCTCGGCGAGGATCCGGCGGCGCTTGGCCAGCGGCTGGTGCCGGCCATCGAGTTCCCGCCGATGGCCGCCTACACCCGCGGCGACGCGATCGTCCACATCGCGCAGCACAACTCGCACCATCTCGGGCAGGTCGTCTCGGCGCGGCAGTTCCTCGAGTTGTGGCCGCCACGCGCCGGCGGCTGGACGTGGTGAGCCGCCGCATCGTCATCACCTCGTGGGGCTCGTACGGCGACCTGAATCCCGCGCTCGGACTGGCGATGGGCTTGCGGGATCGTGGGCACGACGTCGTGCTGGCGGCACCCGCGTTCTACCGCGGCGACGTCGAGCGGGAGGGAATGGCGTTCCACGCGGTGCCACCGGACGTCGAACCGCGTGGCGAGATGGTTGCGCGGATCATGGACGCGCGCGGCGGCACCGAGTTCCTGTTCACGCAACTGCTCATGCCGGCGTTGACGGCCGCGTATGAGAGCCTCCGGCCCCTCGTGCAACGGGCCGATCTCGTCGTGAGCCACCCCGTGGCGCTTGCCGCGCCGATCCTCGCCGAGCAACTGCGCAAGCCGTGGGCGTCGTACGTGCTCGCGCCGATGTCGTTCTTCTCGGCGCACGACGTGCCGGTGTTCCCGCCGGCGCCGTGGCTGCGACCTCTCGCGGAGCGATCCCCCTGGCTTGGCAGGCAGTTGGTGGCGATGGCGCGCCGTGTGACGCGCAAGTGGAGCGGACCGGTCGCGGCGCTGCGACTGGCGCACGGGCTGCCCGCCGGCGGCAATCCCGTGCTCGAGGGGCAGCACTCACCGCACCTCGTGCTCGCACTGTTCTCGCGCCTGCTCGCGCAGCCGCAGCCCGACTGGCCACCCCGGGTGGTCGTCACCGGAGCGGTGCCGTACAACGGTCCGGCGTCGGATGTCCTCGCGCCTGAACTCCGGGCGTTTCTCGCAGAGGGGCCGCCACCGATCGTGTTCACGCTGGGGACGTCTGCCGTCGGTGCGCCCGGGCGGTTCTACGAGGAGAGCCTCTCGGCAGTGACCACTCTCGGCTGCCGCGCCGTCCTCCTCGTGGGCAGCCAGGCCGACGGGCGCCTGCCGGCGCAGTTGCCGCGTGGCGTGATCGCCGTCGACCGTGCGCCGCACGCCGCTCTGTTCCCGCATGCGTCTGCCGTCGTGCACCAGGGCGGTGCCGGCACCCTCCACCACGCGCTCGCGTCCGGGCATCCGATGCTCGTCGTGCCGTACGCGCACGACCAGCCCGACAACGCCGACCGTGCGCGGCGCCTCGGAGTGGCCCGTGTGGTGCGCCCGGGACAGTACCGGCGCGCACGTGTCGCCGGTGAGTTGAGGGCGTTGCTCGATGGCACGTCCTGCCGCGACGCAGCGCAGCGCGTGGCGGCGGTCGTCCGTGCCGAGGACGGCGTGCGCGCCGCCTGCGAGGCGATCGAACGCACCTGGAGCTGGTAGGGACGTCTTTGCCGTGTCCGTTGCGACGTCGCGACGGTCCTCGTTCCCTATTGCTCCACCCACCCGGCGTCACCGTCCGGCGTCCGCACGAACGCGTACGCCCCGAATCGTCCCAGGATGTCGGCCTCGCGTGCCTCGGCGACCGTCGCGACCACAGGCGCAGATCCTTGCGGCGCTTCCCGCAGCACGTCGCCGGGGCCGAGCCGCTGCCGGCCGAGCGCCGCGGTTGCGTCGGACACCGATGACGCGTCGATGTAGCCGACCGTCTCGTCGGGCAGCCGGATCCGGTAGGTACGGCCGCTGGCGCCGATGACCTCGGCGAGCGTGCCCTGCGGGAGGTCCTGCGTGCGCGGCGTACCAGCCGCAGGTCCGGAGCGCAGCGTCGCGCGCCGCCCCGGGATCCGCACGGGCTCCCCGAGACGGTCCGGCGCTGCCGGTGCGGCCGGGATCGGGTCGTCGGGCAGCAGGTATGGCAGCGGGTCGACGGCGCCTCGCGCGTAGAGACCGAAGTGCAGGTGAGGCGCGGTCGTGCGCGCATTGCCGGTGTTGCCGACGTGGCCCAGCACGTCCCCCGCGCGTGCCGTCATCGTTCCATCGAACGCCCACCGGTCCAGGTGCGCGTAGTAGAACGTCCGGCCCGCGCCGGGTTCGTGCAGCCACACGACGTTGCCGCCGAGCGTGTTGGTGCCCGTCTGCGCGATGCCAGACACCACGGCGACGACCGGCGTGCCGCGCGGCGCGAAGATGTCGATGCCCTCGTGTTCGCGCCGGCCGGCGTCGCGCGCCGCGCCGAACACGCTCTGCACCGCGCTGGCGGTCAGGTCGGGCACCGGGAAGGGCAGCGACGCCAGCGTGCGCTGCGTCAGCGTGAAGCGACCGGAGCGCAGGAGTTCCGGCTGCACGCGGACGATGAACGTGCCGCCGCGCGCGACGTCGTGCGTAAGCGTCGTCGCACCAGTGTCGAGCGCGCCGATACGTCGTGGCGCCTCGCCGGCGCCGCGTGCCTCGAACAGGTCCACGAACAGCCGGCCGGGCGGCGAGCTCTCGAACGAGACGTCGAGCGACAGCCGCCGGCCTTCGGGGACGTCGAAGCGGAACGCGGTGGCGTCGGTGCGATCGGCTGCGAAGTAGCCAGTCTCGCTGAACGGGAGTGTGACGGGCGTGGGATGTTCGAGGGCCGCCCGGCCCGCGGTGAGCCAGTCGCGTCCGAGCGCGGTCTCGTGCAGCCCGGCATCGGCCAGCGCCTCGGCGTACCGCTCGTAGGCCGATGCCTCACGCGTGAGCCTCGACAACGGACCGTTGCCCGCGCAGCCTGCCACCGACATCGTGAGCAACGCCGCACTGGCCAGACGCGCTGCATGGGACAGGCGAGCCATGCACCCAGCATGGCTGCCTGTCCTGTGCGTCTCAAGCTCGTCAGGTTGCTAACGCGGCTGCGCCTGGATCCGGCGCCGCAACAGGCCGAGCGACGCCGCGGCGAGCAACGCGAGCGTCGCCGGTTCGGGCACGGCGAAGTTGCTCGCACTGATCGACGGCAGCTGCCCGAGGTCGGTGATGTTCGTGAAGCGTGCCAGCACTGCGAGATCCGATGTCTCGTCGCCGAGATCCGGCGAGAAGACGAGCCGGGCCAGGCCGAGGTTCGTGTTGAAGTAGATGAACAACCCTGGCGCGCTCGTCGTCATCTGGGCCGCGATGAGGTTGGCGGCATTGCCGGCACCGAACGGCGTGCCCGTGTCGTTGACGACGACCACATCGGTGCCCTCGGCGGGCAGTCCGGCCACGAGGCCGTTGAAGAAGCTCAACGGATTGGTGAGGCCGAACTGCGCCGAGTCGAACACCAGCACGTCGGTGGCGATGTCGAACGTCAATGACGGCTCACCGCCGACCACCTGTCGTCCGGGCGTGGTGAGGGCGGGATTGCCGATCAACGGGTTGGTGTCGAACTCGATGATCGCCGCGTGTGCGGCGGGGCTCGCGACGAGGCTGGCGAGCAGGAACAGTGTGAGATGGCGCATGGAACCTCCAGTGCGATGAACGAGGGGCAGCAACGCTCGATTGCGGGGAGGGCGCGCGATACCCTTGCATGGCGAACCGCGATAATCAAGCTGAGCGGTCGCAACATGACGCAGAGACGAGAGCACGAGGGATCGGAGACGCGATGAGCTCGAACACGACGCTTCCCCTGTTCGCCCTGGCCGCGGCGTGCCTGCTCACGGCGATGCCGGCGCGGGCGCAGACCGTGGCCACGCCCCACGACGCGCATCGGATGCACAACGATCCGACCGCGTACATGGCCGCGCTCGACGACCCCGCCAGGGACGCCTGGCAGAAGCCGCACGAGGTGGTGACCGCGCTGGACCTGAAGCACGGCCAAACGGTTGCCGACATCGGGTCGGGCTCCGGGTACTTCACGCTGCGGTTCGCACGCCACGTCGGCCCGTCCGGGAAGGTCCTCGCGGTGGACGTCGCCAGGCCGATGCTGGACGAAGTGACCAAGCGGGCCAGGTCGGCGGGACTCGGCAACGTCGTCGCCGTGCACGCTCGCCCCGACGACCCGCTCCTGCCGGCGGGCGGAGTGGATCTCGTGTTCACCTGCGACACGTGGCACCACATCGCGGAGCGGCCGGCATACCTCGCCAGGGTCAAGCAGGCACTCGCGCCCGGCGGCCGATTCGTCATCGTCGACTTCCACAAGGACGCCCCGGTCGGCCCGCCGGCGTCGATGAAGCTCACGCGCGACGAGGTCCTCGCGGAGGTGCAGCGCGCGGGGTTCGTGCTCGCCAGCGAACCCGAGTTCCTCCCGCACCAGTACTTCCTGGTGTTCACGGCGAAGTGACGGAGTCGGCCGACATGCACACACGACGCTCGTGGATGGCCGCGGCGATGACGACGGTGCTGGCGCCGCTGGTGCCGCTGCGTGCGCAGGACGACGCAGCGGGCCTGGAGCAGGTCGTCGTGTTCAGGGCCGGCGAGGCCGGGTACCACACCTTCCGCATCCCCGCGATTGTCAGGACGCGCGGGGGGGACCTGCTGGCTTTCGCCGAAGGCCGCCGCAACGCCGCCGCCGATGCCGGCGACATCGATCTCGTGGCGCGGCGGAGCACCGACGGCGGACGCACGTGGTCACCTCTGCAGGTCATCGGCGACGACGGTGCGGACACCTTCGGCAATCCCTGCGTCGTCGTGGATCGCGAGACCGGCACCATGTGGCTGTTCGTGATCCGCACGACCGGCAGCGACAAGGAGCACGCGATCATTGCCGGGCAGAGCCGCAGCCTTCCGAAGCCCTGGGTGCTCTCCAGCACCGATGAGGGGCGTTCATGGTCGGCGCCGCGCGACCTCACGGCGGTGCTCAAGGGGCCCGACTGGACGTGGTACTCGCTCGGCCCCGGTATCGGCATCCAGACCCGCGACGGGCGACTCGTCATCCCCGGCAACCACGCCATCGCCGGCAGTGGCGTGCACCGGTCGCATCTGGTCTACAGCGAGGATCACGGCAAGTCGTGGCACCTCGGCGCCTCGGCGGCCGATGGCACGAACGAGAGCCAGGTGGTCGAACTGAGTGACGGCCGCCTCCTGCACAACATGCGGAACCATCCGCCGAAGCCGGAGGGGAACTACCGCGCGAACGCGACGAGTTCCGATGGCGGACGCACCCTCTCGGAGGTCACCTACGACCGCACGTTGATCGAGCCACCTGCGCAGGCGAGCATCCTGGCCGTGCGGGGGGACGCGAGCGGTCGTCCGCTCATCGTGTTCGCGAACCCGGCGAGCGCGCGGCGCGAACGCATGACCCTCCGGATCAGTGACGACGATGCGCGGACGTGGCGGGTGTCGAAGGTCGTACACGCCGGCCCCGCGGCGTACTCCTGCCTCGTCGATCTCGGCGGCGACATCGGCCTGTTGTACGAGCGCGGCACCGCGTCTGCGTACGAAACCATCACGTTTGCTCGCATCCCACGTCGCTGGTGGCTCGGAGGGTGAGCCTCAGGTACGACGTGGGCGCCGGGCCTTGGCCGACGCGAGCCTTGCCTCAGTACGTAGGCGTCGGGCCGTTCCCGCCGCGCGGGCGCCCCGCGCGGCGCGGCCCCCCGGGCGGAT
>JAEYZV010000145.1 GCA_023427865.1 Acidobacteriota bacterium | reverse complement strand
GTTCAGGCCGCGCGACGCGTCGGCCGCGCTCGGCGCGCTGTTCGCGCGCTGGAGCCGCACGACCGATCCGAACGTAGCCGTCGGCGATCCGTACGCAGCCGTCGGGCCTTGCCCGACGGAATTCGCCGGGGCTGCCAGCGAGGTCGTCGTCACACGACCGGAATGGGCGGGCGGCGCCACCGCACCTGCAGACGCTGCGGCTCCGCCTGCGCAGCCAGTGCAGCAGCCGCTGCCTGCTCCACGGCTGGTGGCCGATCACCACCTGCGCGCTCCCCTCGGTGCCGTCGCAGAGCCACAAGCAAGACCGTGGCTGGCGCGCGTCGCGGCCGCTGCCGCGCTCGGAGCTCTCTTTCTGGGCGGGGCCAGCCTCTGGCAGCGCCTTCAGCCGGACGACATGTGGCGGTTCGCCGACGTGCCATCGCCTGCAACACGCCCCGCGCCCAGCACACCGCCAGACGTGGTGACCGACCCTGTGGAGGCGCCCGGCACGGAGATCTGGATGGAGCCACAGCAGGCAGCGACCGCGATGGGCGGTGGGTCTCCGCGCGCCCGGCGATTGCTCCATGCGGCGCCTCGGGGCCGTGCGCCGTACTCGCCATCGTTCGATCCGAGCGGTGACGCGCTGATGTTCCACGCAGGTATCGACCGCACCGCGTTGCTCGAGGCCACGCTGCAGCGGGACGGCACGGTCGGCGAAGTCGCGACGCTGATCGAGGACGGCGCGAGCAACTACCACGCGCAGGTGTCACCCGATGGCCGGTGGATCGCGTACGACTCGGACGCCGATGGCACGCGCGGCGTGTACATTGCGGCACGCGATGGTTCGTCACCGCGCCGCGTGAGCGGACCCGGCCATGCCTCGGTGCCCAGTTGGTCACCCGACGGCACCTCGCTCGCCTTCGCGCGCGCGGAACCCGGACGTCCGCGTGTGTGGAACGTCTGGACGCTGCACGTCCCGACGGGACGTCTGCAACGGCAGACGAATCATCGGGTGGGGCAGCCGTGGGGGGCGTCGTGGTTCCCCGGCGGCGAGCGGATCGCATACAGCCACGAGGACCGGCTGGTCGTGCGCGATCTGCGGACCGGCGCGTCGCGCGTGTACCCGTCGCCCGTGCCCGGGCGCCTCGTTCGCACCCCCGCGGTGTCGCCCGACGGCGAGCGCATCGTCTTCCAGGTGCGCCGTGATGGCGCCTGGGTGCTCGACCTGCGCACGGGCCAGTCGCATCGGCTCCTGGCCGATGCCTCCGCCCAGGAGTTCGCGTGGTCGCCCGACGGGCAACGAGTCGCCTATCACTCGGTGCAGGGCGGGCAATGGGGCATCTGGGTGCTCGACCTCGCGCCGCAGATGGGCCCCTGATCGCGAAGGACCGCCGGGCAGGACCCGGCGGCTACGAACGGCTCACGGCCGTATCGCCGGTACGTAGGCGTCGGGCCTCGCCAGACGCGTGGCGGCGCGCCCGCCGGGTAGGGCCCGGCGGCGACGCACAGCCACCGCCAAATGGCTGGTCCGTAGGCGTCGGGCCTCGCCCGACGCGCGGCGGAGCCCGCTACGAACAGCCACCGCCGTGTCGCGGGCGCGTAGGCGTCGGGCCTCGCCCGACGCGTCAACGCCGCAGGAAGGCGTCGATCGCGTCGATGAACACGGGGCCGTGGCTCAGGGCCGCGTCGTTGTGGTCGGCTCCCGGCACGACGACGAAGGCCTTGCGCCCACGGACGGCGGCATACAGTTGGCGGCTCTGTTCGATGGGCACGATCGAATCGCGGTCCCCGGCCACGACGAGGACCGGCGCCGTGACCTCACCGATGCGATCGACGGACGCGTAGCGGTCGCGCGCCAGCCATCGCACCGGCAGCATCGGGTAGTGCATCGCCCCGACGTCGGCCATGGACGTGAACGGCGATCGCAGCACGAGGGCGGCGGGTGCGTGCTCGGTGGCCAGGTGCACGGCGACGCCGCTGCCGAGCGACTCGCCGATGTAGACCACGCGCTCAGGGTCGACGTCGCGGCGGCCGACGAGCCATGCCCGCGCTGCGCGGGCGTCGGCAAACAGCCCGGACTCGGTCGGCCGGCCCGTGCTGCCGCCGAATCCGCGGTAGTCGAAGAGCAGGACCGCGATCGCTCGCGCGCGCAGGGCCTCGGCGAGCTCGGCGCGATAGGCACGGTTTCCCGCGTTGCCGTTGAAGACGATGGCCGTGAACGCCGCCGGCCCCGGGCGCGTGAAGAACCACCCCTGCAGCGTCTCGCCATCCTCGGTCTCGAACGAGACGGCGTCCACTCCGGCCAGGCCCAGCTCCGTCGGCGGAGGCACGGCCTGGTGCGGGAAGTAGATGAGGCGCCGCTGTCCGGCCCACAGGGCGATGAGCAAGGCCAGCACGAGCACGCCAAACAGCGCGGCGGGCACCACGAAGCGGAACATGGCTTCCATCATCGCCCGCCGCACGGCGTCAGGAGCGTTGGGGGCCCATCCGCCCACGGCCGCGGCCCCTTCATGCGTAAGCGCCGGCTCGCGCATGTGGCCTCGTGGGTTGACGCCGCCTTCATGGGCGCGACATGATGCGCCGCATGTCTCCAGCACGGGGAGGCCACTGAGCGCGCGTGGACGACGAGCGGAACGACGAGCTCCCATCGCCTGAGCTCAGGGCATTCATCTACAGTTGCATCGACAGCGTGGAACAGGTGCAGGTGCTCGACCTGCTGAGCTCCTCCGACGACGCCTGGACGGCCCGCGGTGTCGCCGAGCAGGCGTCGATGAGCGACGCCACTGCTCGCCACCATCTCGAATCGATGGCCGCCCGCGGCCTGGTGGCAATCACGGTCGCCAGTGAGACGTCTTACCGCTATGCCCCCAAGACCGACGCGCTGCGCCGCTACGGCGACCAGCTCGTGGCGCAGTACCGTCGCGCGCCCATGTCGGTGATCCGCCTCATCGCGAACAATGTCGCCCCGTCGGTCAAGCGCATCGCCGACGCGTTCAGGCTCCGGGATCGGAGATGACCTCATGGCCGTGATCGTCTACCTCTTGTGCGGACTCACGAGCGCCGGTTGCGCCGCCCTCCTGCTGCGCGAATACCGCCGCTCGCGATCGCGGCTGCTGCTGTGGACCTCGCTGGCCTTCATCGCCCTGACGGTGAGCAACGTGCTCATCTTCGTGGACTTCGTGGTGATCGCCAGCATCAGCCTGTCGCTGCCACGCGCGCTCACGGCGTGGCTGGCCACGTCCATCCTCGTGTTCGGGCTCATCTGGGACGCTGACTGACGTGGAGACATTCCTGCACGGCGGCACGGCCGTGAACTGCGCGGTGATTGGCCTGTTCTTCCTGCGGTTCTGGACGCGATCGCGCGATCAGCTGTTCCTGTGCTTCGCGGGAGCGTTCCTGATCCTCGGCATCGAACGGAGCGTGCTGGGGCTGCTGCCGTTCATGACCGAGTGGCGGGAGTACGTCTACCTGCTGCGCCTGCTCGCCTTCTGCCTCATCATCTACGGCATCGTCGACAAGAACCGCCGGTAGGGCGCGTTCCCCGAACGCGCCGGCCAGCGCCGGACGGTAGGGCGCGTTCCCCGAACGCGCCTGCCAGCGCGGCCCCGTAAGTCGGCCGTCGGCATGCCATTCGCCGCGACGCGCTCACCGTCGAGCGCCAGGCCGGGCTCGGAGAGCCGGCCCTACCCCACGGACACGTCGCCTGCTTCGGTGACGCCGCTCGTGCTGGTGACGGGCAGCGCTGGCAGCAGCACGCGGAACGTGGCGCCGGCGCCCGTGCCGGCGCTGATTGCCTCGATCGTGCCCCCATGCAGCTCCACGAGGTGTCGCGCGATCGACAAGCCGAGGCC
>JAEYZV010000143.1 GCA_023427865.1 Acidobacteriota bacterium | reverse complement strand
ACACGGTCTGTGAGAACCACGCCGGGTAGCCTACAGCGTGCCGCGCGTCGGGCAAGGCCCGACGCCTACGTACCTGCGCGTCGGGCAAGGCGCGACGCCTACGTACCTGCGACCGGCGCGTAGGGTGAGGCCCGACGCCTGCGTACGCCGGAGCGCCGGACCTTCGCAGGCGTCGTTACGTCCCGGTAGACAGCCGCGCGCCCGCGTCCTGGCTCGCATTCCGAAGGCCGACGGCCGAACGACGAAGGCCGGCCCTAGAAGCTGAAGGTGCCGACGAACGCCGAGCGCTTGTCGACCTGCGACCAGCGGGTGCCGAGCTCCTGACCGCTGAACACCTGGTTACGCGTCAGGCCGACTTCGGCCTCCGCGCCACGCGAGAGCGGGTGGAACCACTGCATGGCGCCGCACGACGGGTCGTGGTGGATGTGCGCCTCGACCTGCAGCTGCGCGTCGCCGGCCGCGACGGCCGCGGTGTGATGCGTGCGCTCGAACGCGATCGGCACCGCCTGCACACCCACGACGCTGACCGGCAGGTCGCCGATGGCGGTACGGGCCATGCTGACGAGCGCCTTGCGTTGCGCGGCGTTGGCGCGTGCGTCGACGTACATCAAGGCCTTGACGACCGTCGGCGCTTCGCCGCCCATCTCGCGCATCCCGAGATTGTGCGTGCCCGACAGGGCCGCGACGACCGAGAGGCCGTCGATCGAGACGCCGCCGACGCGCCCCTGATCCACACGCCACGCCAGCACCGCCTGCTTACCCATCGTCTCGGCTTCGCTGTTCATGATGCAGCCGCCGGCGAACACCTCTGCGGTGCGTGCCTCGACGTAGGTGCCGCTGACGGACGGCGCGCCGGTGTCTCCGGCGCGAGCCGCCGCAGGGCGGTCGGCTGCCGCGACGGGGGCGGCAACGAGGAGGGTGGCGAGCGTGAGCGTGGCGCGGTTCATGGGGACCTCACATACGGGCTGCGTTCATTGGTGTAGGCGTTGGACTCCGTCCGACGCTCGGTGATGTCCGCCCGCCGGACGACGGTCGTCGGCTACACCCGGAAAGTCGATTTCCTGATCTTACGCATCGATCTATGCGGGCTCAACCTCGGCCACGCCGGTGGGCTCGCGATCGCGCCTCGGCGTCGCCGCCCGCGGCCCGCGCGAGACGACCGCAGAGCCTGCGAGAACCGCCGCCACGGCCACCACGATCCGCCAGCCCAGCGGCTCGTGCAGGAGCCACGCGCCCAGGACCACCGCGACCACCGGGTTCACGTACGGGTAGAGCGAGACGATCGACATCGGCAGGTGCGTCAGCGCATACGTGTACGCGACGAAGCCGACGAGGCTGCCGGCGAAGAACAGGTAGACCATCGCCGCCAGGCTGCGCGAGGACCAGGCGAGCCGGCCGAACTCGCCGGTCAGCGCACCCACGGTGAGGAGCACGAGTCCGCCAGCGAGCATCTGGAATGCCGCCGACACGAGTGGGTCGCTCCCCTTGAGCCGCTGCTTCGAGACCGTGGACCCGATCGACCACCCGATGCACGCCAGCTGCGTGGCGATGAGCCCGCCCACCCACTTCCAGCCGGTGGTCGTCGACAGAGCAGTCGCGAGATCCGGCCAGACGAGCAGGAGGATGCCGGTGAACCCGATCAGCAGGCCGACGATCGTGCGGCGGGTGAGGCGCTCGCCGCCGGCCAGCGACTCGATGCCAACCATCCAGAACGGGGTGGACGCCACGAGCACGGCGACCAGGCCGCTCGCCATGAACTGCTCGGCCCACACGACGCCGCCATTGCCGAACCCGAGCATCGTGAAGCCGACGAGCACGAAAACAGGAGCCCGTCGCCAGTCGGGCCAGCTGCGTCCGGTGAAGCGGAGGGCAATTGCCAGAATTGCACCGGCGAGCGTGAATCGGATACCGCCCAGGAGGAAAGGTGGGACAGTCTCCAGCGCAACCTTGATGCCGAGATAGGTTGTTCCCCAAAACAGGCAGACCGCCGCGAACGCTGCCCATGCGAGCTTGGGTGTGCCGTCGCTCATCGCAGCACCTCCTCTTCCGTTTCGGCCTCGTCTGCCCGGCCCTTGTCCTCTGCCGGCGCGAGCGGCAAGCGCGGAGTTTCCTTCACCGTCTCGAGTACCACCGTCGTTCGGGTCGATACGACGCCCGGGATTCGGCCAAGCCGCTGTCGCAACAGGGCCCCCAGATGCTGGGCATCGCGGGTCCGGACCTTGAGCAGGTAGCAGTCTTCACCGGCGACGTGATGGACCTCGAGCACCTCCTGTACCGCGGCCAGGCGGGCGCCCGCCTGTTCTTCCTGCTCGCCGGTGCCTGAGACGCGCACAGCCACGAAGGCCAGTTGACCTAAACAGACGGCCTTCGGAGACAGCAGCGCGGCGAATCCAGAAACGATTCCGCGGGCTTCGAGCTTTCGCAACCGCTCGAGGACAGCAGATGGCGCCAGACCCACGGCCCGAGCCATGTCGGCCTGCGACGTCCGTGCGTTCTCCTGCAGTATCGTCAGCAGTTGAATGTCTATACTGTCGAGTGTTCTGTCCATGCGTATGCGTCCAGAAGATTACAAGGACAAATACGAATCTAGCCACCGGAAGTTCACATCGTGAGGCGTACGGCAGGGCCCGAGGGCAACGAATGGTTCCAAACAGCCATCGAGGCGGTGGGCGCTGCGCCGAGAGTCCATCGCCGAGGCCGATCCCGCTCGTCCGCGGCGTCGGACGAGATGCGACCGTTACGACCCCTGACGCCCGATGCGGCCAAGGTGCGTGTCCCGGAATGCGGTGGGGTACTTCAGGCCGTAGCCGAGCGCGCGGTCGAAGCTGATGTGGGCCGTCCAGGTGAGGGCGACCGCCGGCCAGGGCCCGATGGTGGCGTACGAAAGGGTGCTGGCGTCATGCCCCACTGACACGAACAACGACGCGGCGGCGAGCACGAGCGGCGACGAGTAGGTGTGCGCGAGGTTGTAGACGACGGCTCCGAGGCGCGGTCCGGCGAGGTAACCGGCAAACGACACGTCCGGCACGAAGAAGAGCAGCCCGAACAGCCACCAGCTCGCGCCGAGGTACCAGTAGCCGGCGGTCGAGACGACGAGCACGGCCAGGCCTTCGAACCGCAACCACGTGGTCAGTGGGCGCTGCAGGAGCATGCGGGCGAGTGTACGGGGAGCGGGGAGCGGGTAGCGGGTATCGGGGAAGCGGAGAAGGGGAGCGGGAGTGGAGGGCTCGGTTCCTGGCCGGGTTGCGGCGAGGCCGCGCCCGGTACCGAAGAATGCGTGTGCGCCGCCGCGAAACGCTGGTATTCTTGCCTGCCGGCTGCCCCCGACAACTCGAGAAGGAGTGTCCGATGAAACGCGTCTGCGCAGTTCTTCTGCTGCTGTCAGCGGGTGCCGTACCCGCGGCTGCTGCCCCCATCGTGTTCACGACCACACTCGCCCCGGAGGTCGCCGGCTCGTCGGGCACCGGCACCGCCAAGGTCACCATCGACGACGTGGCCAACACGATGCACGTGGAGACGATGTTCTCCGGGTTGACCGGGACCGTCACCGTCTCGCACATACACGTCATCAACGATCTCAACGACGCGAACACGGCGGACACGGTAGGCCCTGTCTACACGACCACGCCGACGTTCCCGGGGTTCCCGTCAGGAGTCACATCCGGTCAATACGATCAGATGTTCGACATGACGGCGGCAGGCAGCTACAACGCGGCGCTGTTGAACAACGCCGCCATCGGCGGTTCGACGGCGCTTGCGCAGCAGGTGCTCTTTGCCGCCATCATCGACGGGCGCGCCTACCTGAACATCCACTCCTCGTTCGCGGGTGGCGGCGAGATTCGCGGCTTCTTCGAACCTGCTGCTGTTCCCGAACCCACGTCGATGGTGTTGCTCGGGATCGCACTCGCGGGAGTCGGCGTCCGTCGCCTGCGCGCGAGAGAATGATGACAGGGCGCGCTCCCCGAGCGCGCCCCTCGAGAACGGAAAAGGGCGCCTCCCGTGTCGAGGCGCCCTTTTCGTTTCCGCTGCCTTTCGAAGGCCGAAGACCGAATGACGAGGGCCGACCCTCAGTGGCAACACCCCCGCCCGTTGCCGCTGACGCAGCACGCGGCGTTGGCGGCATTGCCGTCGGGACCCATGGCCTTCTGCGTCTGCGTACACCAGTAAGCCGTGGCATCCCAGTTGCCGGCGTGCGCCTGCTCGCCGGGATCGGGTGTGGACAACACGTACATGCCCTTGTGCCGCAGGTGCGCACAGTGCACCGCGGGTGACACGAGCCGGGATTCAGGAACGGGATGAGCCACCAATCACCTCCTACGCCGTGACGCCGGCCGCGTGCAGGATGGCGCGCTTGACCGCGGTCCGCGCCACCCGCACCTTGTACGCGTTCTGGGTCATGGGGGAAGCGCCCGCGAGCGCCGCCTCCGCTGCCTTCATCGCGGTCGCCTCGCTGACGGCCTGGCCCTTCAGCGCGGCTTCCGCTTCGGGCGAGCGCCACGGGATCGGCGCGACCGCCCCGAGCACCACGCGCGCATCCGAGACGGTGGTGCCCTGCAGGCCGAGCGCGACGCTGGCAAATGCGATGGGCCAGTCGTGCGAACTCCTGAAGCGCACTTCGTAGGTGGCGCTCTTCATCGCCTGGGCGGGCGGCAGGATGACGTGCGTCAGCAGTTCGTCCGGCCGCAGCATCGTCTCGCCATAGAGATTGCGCTCGGGCAGCTCGAAGAACTCTTCGGCGAGCACCTCGCGCTCCCCGCGTGGCCCGTTGATCCGCACCTTCGCGCCGAAGGCGACGAGCGGCACCGCGAGGCTCGACGGGTGCACGATGTAGCAGGGACCGCCGCCGAGGATCGCATGGAACTGGTTCTCGCCGTCCACCGAGAAGCAGCGTGCCCCGCCCTTCTTCAGGCACGGGAACTCCTCGTTGCGGAAGTACCAGCAGCGCGGCCGCTGCATCAGGTTGCCCCCGACCGTGCCGAGATTGCGGATCTGCGGCGTCCCGACTTCGGCCGCCGCTTCCGCGAGCGCCCTGTACTGCCCGGTGACCGTCGCGTGGCCGTGCAGATCGACGAGGCGCACCGCCGCGCCGACGCGCAGCCCGCCGTCCGGGGTGGGCGTGATCGTCGAGTCGAGCCCCTTCACGGTGACGAGGCGGTCGGGCGTCGCGATGCGGTCCTTGAGCAGCGACACCAGGTCCATGCCGCCGGCGAGCGGCAGCACCCTGCCGCGCTCACGACCGAGCGCCGCGAGCGCCTGCTGCTCGTTTGCGGCCTTCACGTATGCGAACGGCTTCACAGCGTGCCTCCTGCGCGTTCGCCCTCGAGGGCGGTGATCACCTTCTGCGGTGTGAGCGGCAGGCTGCGCACGCGGACGCCGATGGCGTTGGCCACGGCGTTGGCGATCGCGGCCGCCGTCGAGATCGTCGGCGGTTCGCCGATGCCGATCACGCCGCGCTCCGGCTGGTTCAAGAGCACGATCTCCATCTTCGGGATGTCGCTCATGCCCGGCACCATGTACCACTCCATGTTCGGGTTCACCTGCATCGCCGTGTTGCGATCGAGGATGCGGTCCTCGTACAGCGCGAAGCCGACGCCCATCGTCATGCCGCCGATACACTGGCTCTCGGCGGTGAGCTGGTTGACGACGAGACCGCAGTCCTGGACGCAGAGGATGCGATCCACCTTCGTGACGCCGGTCTCGATGTCCACCGTCACTTCGGCAAACTGCACGCCGCTGGTGCCGCTCGCCGACAGACCCGCCTCCCAGCCCGCGTTCACCGACACGGGCGTCGTCTGGAGCCGCTTGCAGGCCTCGGCCCACGTCATGCCCTTGCCCGGCGTGCCCTTCGCATGGACACGCCCGTTGCTGGCCGTCACCTGGTCGGCGGCCACGCCGAGCGCGCGCGCGCCGAGCTCCTGCAATGCCTTGCTGACCGTCACGCGAATCGCCGGAGACACCGCCGGCGCCGTCGTCGAGCCGCCACTGCCGCCGCTGAACGGGAAGTTGCTGTCGCCGAGCTCGACCTTGACGTCCTTCACCTGAAGGCCGAGCGTCTCGGCGGCGATGATGGCAATCAGCGTGCGCGTGCCGACGCCGAGATCCTGCGTGCCGCATCGGACGACGACGCCACCGTCGGGGTGGATCTCGCATTGCGCCTGCGTGCCGCGTCCGCCGCCGCCCCACCGGTTGGCTGCGCAGCCCATGCCCTTCTTGAGCGGCCCTGGTGATGGATCGCCCGTCGGGTGGCGCTTGTCCCACCCGAAGCGGGTCGCCCCGATCTGGAAGTACTCCCGCCACATCGCGTTTGGCGCCTGCGGCGGCAGGTTGCGGATGCGGAACGCGACCGGGTCCATCTTCACGCGGTCCGCGAGCTCGTCCATCAGCATCTCGGTGATGAAGCAGCCCTGCGGATGGCCGGGGGCGCGCATGGCCCGCTGCTGGCCGGCATTGATGTAGACGTCCTTGTGGACGCGGCGCCGGTTGGGGAACACGTAGATGTACGGCAGGGGGAAGCCGGAGGCCGCGCCCGCGCCGCCGGTGCCCCAGGTCTCGGCATCGAACGCGGTGAGCATGCCGTCGCCCGAGACGCCGGCCTTCACCTTCGCGTATGCCGAAGGGCGGTTGCCCGCGGCGAGATGCTCCTCGCGGCGGTCGAGCATCAGGTGCACGGGTGCTTTCGCGTCCCGAGCAAGGCGGGCACACGCGACGCCCTGGACGTCGGGACCGAACTTGCTGCCGAACCCACCGCCCATGTGCTCGGTGATGACCCGGACGTTGGCCTGCGGGATGCCGAGGCTCGTCGCGAACCCCTCGCGCGTGCCGTGCACGGCCTGCGTGCTGACCCAGGCGGTGAGCTTGTCGCCGTCCCACTCGCACACGCAGCCGTGCGTCTCGAGCGACACATGGGTCTGCACCTGCGTGCTGTAGGTCTGCTCGACGACGTGCGCGGCGGACGCGAAGCCGCCCTGCAGGTTCCCCTCTTCCTCGGTCTGCGAGGTCTTCGAGTTGCCGCCCTCGAACACCGGCGGTGCTTCCGGCCGCAGCGCCTGCTCGACGGTGGCGAGGAATGGCAGCA
The DNA here is from genome assembly GCA_023427865.1 of Acidobacteriota bacterium. Taxonomy (GTDB): domain Bacteria; phylum Acidobacteriota; class Vicinamibacteria; order Vicinamibacterales; family Vicinamibacteraceae; genus Luteitalea. The sequence goes on along the minus strand of JAEYZV010000143.1, from coordinate 18,935 downwards.
CTTCGTACTCGACCCGGATCGCGCGGACCGCGTCGCGCGCCTGGTCCTCGGTCTGCGCCGCGACGGCGGCGATCTCGTCACCGACGTACATCACCTTGGCGCCCACCTTGGCGATCGGCACCGCCGCCTTCACGCCCGGCATCTTCAGCGCAGGGGCGAGATCGAGAGCGGTGATGCGGGCGTGCGGATGCGGCGATCGCAGGATGCGGCCATACAGCATGCCGGGCCGCCTGATGTCGTACGAATATTTCGCCCGCCCGGCCACCTTCTGTGGCCCGTCGATGCGGTTGACCTTCGTGCTGAGGAGACGCCGCTCCTTCGGCCACGCGTAGGGCGAATCGGCGTTGGCCGTCGCCGGGAGGTTGACCTCCGGCACCTGGCCGCCACCCAACGCCTCTTCCATCGGCATCATCGGTTCGTCAGCCACGCGCGCCTCCCTTCACCGACAGCGCGGCCTCGAGCAGCCGCACATACGTGCCGCAGCGGCAGGTGTTGCCGTCGAGCGCCTTCTTCGCCTGCTCTGGGGTCGGGTTGGGCACCTTGTCGAGCAGGGCGACGGTGGACATCACGAATCCCGGCGTGCAGAAGCCGCACATCGTGCCGTCCTTTTCGAAGATCGCCTGCTGCACCGGATGCAGCACGGTGCCTTGCGTGAGGCCCTCGATGGTGCGGATGTCGGCGCCCTCGGCATCCACCGCGAGGACCGAACAGGCGTAGGCGGTGCGCTTGTCGATCACCACCGTGCAGGCGCCGCAGGAGCCGCGATCGCACACGCGCTTGGCGCCCGTCAGGTCGAGCTGCTGACGCATCGCATCGAGCAGCGTCGTCCGTGGCTCCACGGTCACGGTGCGCTTCTGCCCGTTGATCGTGAGGGTCATGGGCGCCGCGTCGGGTCCGATGACGGTCGCAGTCTGGGCGTCGGCCGTTTCAGGGGCAATCGCCGCGGCGACCACTGGACTGACGCCGACGGTCTTGAGGAAGGTGCGACGGGAGAAGTTCGGGCCGGACGCGGGCGCCTCCGCGGAGGCTGAGGAGGGCGCCTCGCCGGCCGGGCGTGAACGCGTGTGTTCGGACACGAGTACCTCGCTGTTCGGTGGAAGCGGGAATGCTACTTCGAGCGCCTAGCCTAGCACGGCACAACCCCACGGAAAGCGGCCCTCGTCGGTCGGCCTTCGGCGGTCGTGTCGGTGCGATCATCGTCGGCGATCACTGACCGTCGGCCAAGGCCGGCGGCTGCCGACCGCTCGTCGGCGTCAGGGAGGACCGTCGACGTCAGGGAGGGCTCGCAGGCGCGGGGCCTTGCCCGGCGCATGGAGAATTGGCGTCTGAAGAGTCCGGTAGACGGAGCAACCCCGCCGGTGGCTGAGCGCCACGGGCGGGGTCGCGACGGCCGGGGAGCCGTTGACTGCTCGCAAAGGCGCCGCAGCACTCCCGGGGGAGGTGACGCAGCGTGATCGCGCGCAGCGTGAGATCTCGGGTGGACGAGCTCTACGGACGACGCCGACGGGCGTAAGCGGCGCCGAGGAGGCTGAGGCCGAACAGTGCCAGCGTGGCGGGCTCCGGAACGTCGTCACCCGGATCGCACTCGTCGCCCTGGCAGGGCGGGTCGAACGGCTCGCAAAGGGGACCGCAGGTGACCTTTGCCGATTCGCCCCGGCTGGCACCCGGCAGGCCCACCGTCGTGAGTCGAACCGCGAACAGCGAGTCGGCCTCGAACGTGGCCGGCAGGAACGACGCGTTCGTCAGTGCGACGCTGCCGTGCCCGATCCTGAACACGCTCGTCTGCCAATCGTCGTTGGCGCCCGGACCCCCGATGCGGATGCCGAGGTCGAAGGCTCCATGCGGGTTGACATTGGCGCCCTGCCCGAGGTCATTCACGCTGTCGGCGGTCTGGAGCAGACTGGTGACTGGCCCGCCGCTGATTGACGTGGCTGTGAACCCGCCGAGCAGGGACTCGCTGGCGACGTTGAGAAAGAGGCCGCGCAGGTCACCGATATTCGGGAACGTCCCGTTCGAGGCCACCGACACGGTGAACACCACGCTGCCGGCGACAAGGACGTCGTCCAGCGTGACGCCGATGCGCACCGGCGCGCTGCTATTCGTGTTGTCTTCAAGAAAATAGGTGATTGGGGCGGCGGCTGCCGGCAGCGCCGTTGTGGCCGCGGCCATGGCCACCGAGGCGATAAGCATCTTCTTCATGTTTGAGAGCGTCTCCGTGCGGTGCAGAGGCGAGTGGCTCCCCATGAGCCCGCCCGAACACGCTCATCCATAAGGCAACCGGCATGCCAGCCTTGAAGTGGCGAAGACTGGCGGGTATCGGCGCCGTCCCGGTCTTGGCTCTCCGCAAGGGATCCATGTCGCCCGATAAGTTCTGCCCCTGGGTAGACTTTCGGTTCTACTGGCGGCACCGGAGTCGCGGGAGGCACAAAAAAGCCGGCTGCCAACCAACTGACAGCCGGCCGAACCGTTCAACTCCGAACGCTACTTCCGACGACGAGCGAGACCCGCACCGATCAAGCCTGCCCCAAGAAGGGCGAGCGTCGTCGGCTCCGGGACGCCATTCCCCGGGTCGCCAGGATCGTCCGGCCCTTCGCCACACACGGCCTCGTCTTCGGCGATGCAGCCCATCTTGCTCGACCCTTCGCGCGGACCATCGACCAGGCCCGTGCTGGTGAGACGGACCGCAAAGAGGCTTTCGGCGGCAAACGACTCCGGCAGGAAGTCGGCCACGGTCAGGGCGCGGAGCGACGACGCCAGCGTGAACGTCGTGGACTGGATGTCGTCAGAGCCGATCCCCGATGTCCCGATCTCCACTGCCAGGTCGAAGCTCCCGTACGGGTTGGAGTTGTTGCCTCCCCCGGTGTTGTTGACGGCGTCTTCTGCCTGGATGAAGTCGGTGATGTCGGTGCCCGTGTACGACAGCGTGCCCAGCAGGCTGGCGTCGGCCACGTTGAAGAAGAACCCCCGCAGATCCCCGATGTTCGGGAACTCCGCGTTGGGGGCCACGTCGAGCCAGAACTGCACGTCGCCATCGTCGGCCGCATCCAGCGTGACGGCGACCCGAACCGCATCACTCTCGCTGTAGTTGTCGGTCAGGTAGTACGTCACCGGCGCAGCGCCGGCGCTGCTCGCCAGGCCGACCACACCCGCGGTCGCCAGCGCGCACATCATTTGTTTCATCGCGTGCTCCTTGTCCTCATGGGTTTTTTCCGGCACCCATCCTCCCCTCGAGGTCGGTCCGGACTCGTGTGCCGAGTATAGCCAGCAAACAGCGGTCCAAGGCCCGATCGCGCAAAGGCGTGACAAAGGGACGCGATCGCCGCCAGCGGTTCACTTCGAATCTTGTTCACGGTGTAGAAATGGGCGATGACGGGCGACAACGCGGGGATCGGCGCTCGCCTCGCCGGCCACAGGCCACAGCCACCTCGGCTAAGCTGAGTCACTCCCGGGAGGTCCCATGCCCACACGCCGCGCATTTCTCCAGCGATTGAGCACGACTCCGGCCCTTGCGGCAGCGCTGACGGCCACTGGTCTGGACCGCATGGCACTGGCTGCCGAGCGCGCGAGCGGGCGCAGCCCGGCCGACCTGGCCGGCGACGAAGACTTCTGGCGCGAGGTGCAACTGGGGTTCACGCTCGATCGCACCGTCATCAACCTGAACAACGGTGGCGTCTGCCCGAGTCCTCGCGTCGTTCACGAGGCGTTCAAGCGATACCTGGATCACGCCAACCAGGCGCCGGTCTTCAACATGTGGCAGGAGCAGGAGCCGAACCTCGAGCGCGTCCGCGTGGGGCTGGCGCAGGACGCGGGGTGCGATCCCGAGGAGCTGGCCATCACCCGGAATGCGAGCGAAGCGCTGCAGATCGCGCAGCTCGGCATCGATCTGCAGCCCGGAGACGAGGTCGTCACGACGACGCAGGACTACGGGCGGATGCTCGACACCTGGGAACAACGCGTGCGCCGCGACGGCATCACCCTGACCAAGGTCTCGTTCCCGGTGCCGCCCCCGTCACTCGACGACCTCCGCCAGCGGCTGGAACGTGCGCTCACGCCACGCACGCGGGTCCTGCACTTCTGCCACATCACGAACCTGACCGGGCAGATCTTCCCGGTTGCCGACATCTGCCGGATGGCTCGCGCGCGCGGCGTGCAGACAATCGTCGACGGCGCCCACGCGTTCGGGCACTTCCCGTTCGCCATCCGCGACCTCGGGTGTGACTACTACGGCACCAGCCTGCACAAATGGCTGCTGGCGCCAATCGGGACGGGGTTCCTGTACGTGCGGCGGGACCGCATCCCGGCGCTGTGGCCGCTCACACCCGCACCGGCGAGCAAGGGCGACGACATCCGGAAGTTCGAAGAAGTGGGAACGCACCCGGCGGCGAACCACAACGCGGTTGCCGAGGCGCGCGTCTACGGCAACACCATCGGCATCGAGCGAAAGGTCGCGCGGCTGCGCTACCTGCGCGACAGGTGGATGCGGCGCCTCGCGGAGCACCCGAAAGCGAAGATTCTCACGAGCTTCGACCCGGCGCAGGGCGGCGCGATCGGCAACCTGTCCACGCCCGGCCTCGATCCGGCTCGCCTGGCCACCCACCTCTACGACCGCCACCGCATCATCGTCACGCCGATCACGCACGCGGAGTTTGCCGGCATCCGCGTGACGCCGAACGTCTACACGACGCTCGACGAGGTCGACACGTTCGCGGCCGTGGTGGAGCGCATCCTGGAGAAGGGCCTGCCTGCCACGGCGTGACGCGCCCGTCGGGCAAGGCCCGACGGCTACGTACCCTCTTTCACCCCACGAACCGATATCCCAGGCCGTGCACGGTGAGGAGGTACTGCGGATGCCGCGGATTGGGCTCGATCTTCTGCCGCAGCCACGCCACGTGGACGTCCACGGTCCGCGTGGACGGCATCGCGTTGTACCCCCACACCTCGTTGAGCAGCTGGTCGCGCGAGATGATCTCGTTGCGATGCTCGATCAGGTATCGGAGCAGCTGGTACTCGCGTGCCGACAGGTCGATCGGGTCGCGCCCCCTGAACACCTCTGCGCTCCGGTAGTCGACGCGCACGTCACCGAACTTGTAAGCGTCGGCTGACGCAGCCGGCGACGCTGCCGCCCGCCGTCGCAGCCGCGCCTCGATGCGTGCCAGCAGCTCCATCATCTCGAACGGCTTGGCGAGGTAATCGTCGGCGCCGAGCTTCAGCCCGACGACCGTGTCCACGACCTGGCCTCGCGCCGTGAGCATGATGACGGGCGTCTCCACCGACTTCTGCCGCAGGTCGCGCAGCACGTCGAAGCCGTTCTTGCGCGGGAGCATCACGTCGAGCAGCACGAGGTCGAACGTGCCGGTGGCGGCCTTTTCGAGGCCCGCCTGGCCGTCACCAGCGGTCTCGACGACGTACCCCTCCCGCCGGAGACGATCGGAGAGCGTGAGTTGGAGGCCCGGTTCGTCCTCCACCAGCAGGATGCGGGCGGCGTCGCTCACGAGGCGTGACCGCGGCGCTGGAGTGACGGGTCGATCGCGGCGAGCGGCTCGGCCGTGCGTTCGGTCGCCATCGCCTCGGACGCCGCGGGAATCAGCAGCGTGAACGTCGTGCCTCGCGGCGTGCTGTGCACCTCCACGCGCCCGCCGTGCTGGCGCACGATGCGTTCGACGAGGCTCAGGCCCAGGCCGCTGCCGTGCACGTGCCCGTCCACGGCCCGCTGGCCACGGAAGAACGGCTCGAAGATGCGCGACAGGTCCTGCTCGGGGATGCCGCGGCCATGATCCGACACCGAGATGGCGACCATGCGTGCATCGGCCGCCGCCAGCCGGACGCCGACCCAGCCGTCCTGGCCGCCGTACTTCACCGCATTCGAGATCAGGTTCTGCACCGAACGCGCAAGGGCGGGCTGGTTCGCCTTCACGAGGAGCGCACCCTGCGGGGTCTCGAACTCGACCGACGAGCCGGTCTCCGACAACAACGGTCCGGAGGCTTCGATCGCGGCCTGCACGACGTCGGCGGCGGCAACCGGCCTCACGTCGAGCGCGCGGCCCGCGTCGAAGCCGGCAAACTCCATCACCTGCTCGACCATCTCTGTCAGCCGTCGTCCCTCGCCGGCGATCAACTGCCCGTAGCGCTGCACCTGCTCACGATCGCCGACGATGCCGTCGGCGAGATTCTCGGCGGCGGACCTGATCACGGCGAGCGGCGTGCGGAGCTCGTGCGACACGCCGGCGACGAACTCCATCTGCTGTGCGGCGAGCTTGCGGGCCCGCGCGCTCGACACGACGAGCATCGCGATGCTGGCGCCGAGGAGCAGCAGCACGCTCGAGCTCACGAACAGGTTGCGGCGGCGGGCGGACGCGACGACCGCCTCGAGCGATCCGGACTGGTGGGCGAAGTCGGCGCGCCACAGCGGCTCGCGCTCGGCGCGGCGCGCGTCGCCGTCATTTGGGCGCACGACGTTGACGGCGACACGCGTACCCGGCGTCGGCTGCGGCAGTGTCTGGGCGGCACCGGTGGCAGCCCCATTGCGCTGCTGACGGCGGTCGTCCACGACGAAGCGGTTGAACTCGCGCATGCGGATCTCGAAGAAGTCCTCGGTCGCATCGGGCGAGGCGATGGCGCAGCGCGACGTGTCGTCGGAACAGAACACCTGTGCACCGCTCCGGCGATCGACGATCGACACGCGATAAGCAGCGCCTTCGTCACCGAAGTGTCTCTTCAGCAGGTCGGGCAGGAACGTCTCACGCAGGTAGGCCGCGTCGAGCACCACGACGGTGTAGTCCCAGGGACGTTCCTCCTGCGAGAACACGATGGTGCCGCCCGCGTTGACGACGACGGGCACCGGCGGCCTCGGGATGACGAGCGCAGGTCCTTCCGGAGCGACAGGCGGGGCGGGGCCGGGGGCTGCCCGATCGGCGTCCGTCCTGCTCGCGTGTGTCCCGATGCGCTCGAGGACGGGCGCGAGGTCGGCTGGGGCGGCCGCCAGGGGGACGAGGCGGTCCTGATCGCGGTCGTACTCCGACAACCTGACGCGCGACGCAGGAACGGCGCCGGCCTGGCGCGCCGCGGCGCCGCCCGCCTGCGGCTCGCGTGGTCGTTCCACCGTCACGACGTAGAGGCCCTTGACGAGCGCCGGATGTGGAGCGGAGGCGAACCAGCGCTGGAAATGTCCGGTCGACGCGGCAGCGGCAGTGCCCGGGACGACGCCGCGGTCCATCTGCAGCCAGAAGTACGCGCGCGTCAGCTCGCGGTCGAACTCCTGCGTGAACTCGGTGACCTGCGTCCGCAGGCTGCGCTGCATGCGCTCGCGCTCGTCGGCGCTGATCTGCCCGAGCCAGCGCCACTGCAGCGACGCGAGCGCGAGCAGCAGCGCCGCGAGGACGCCCGCGAGCACGAGCGGTCCCGAGGGCCGGCCACGGAGACGCATGGGAAGAATCTAGCACCGGCAGCCGGTGCGATGGCGGGGCAGGCTGCAGATTTTACGTGCTTAACACCGAAAACGAACGGGCCGACCCTCTCTCGGAGAGCCGGCCCGGTCGGCCTTCACAGGTCTGCAGGCTACGACAGCATGCGGACGACGATGCGGCGGTTCTCCGCACGGCCGGTGCGCGTCTTGTTGTCGGCCACCGGCTTCTCCTCGCCGTACGAGATCACGTTGATCTTGTGCAGCGGCACCTGGTGCGTCTCGTAGAGATACCGCTTGACGGCCTCGGCGCGCTTCATCCCGAGCTGCTCGTTGAAGCGGGTGTTGCCCACGCTGTCGGTGTGTCCCTCGATCTCGAAGTACACGGCCTTCGGGTCGGCCTGCAGGTCGGTGATCACCTTGTCGATCGCCGCCTTGGCGTCGTCGGGCAGTTCGGCCGTGCCGAACTTGAAGCCGCCCTTCGCCTCGCTCAGGACCACTTCGTACACGAGTCGACGTCCGGACTTGTCGAGGGCCTCGACCTTGGACCCGACTTCGCCGACCGCGGCACGTGCCTCACCGGCCACTTCGCCCGCCTTGGCCGCTCGGGCGTCGGCGGCGCGCGCCGCGTCACCCGCGGCACCGGCCTTCTGATCCACCTCGTTGATCCGCTGCTGGTTCTTCTCGAGTTCGCCCGAGACGGTCGCGACCTTCTCGTCGACTTCGCCCACGCGGGTGTTGACGAACTTCTTGGTGGCGCAGGCTGATGTGCCGGTCACGGCCAGCGCACTCACGGTCAGGGCAATCAGGGCTCGATGCATTGTCGTTCTCCTCGGGTCTGCGTTCGATTCAATGACCAGTGCTCAAGACACAGGTCCTATGACAGTCCTCAATCACCGTTCGACGACGTCTGGGCGAAGTAGCCCGAACGGGCGCGCACCTGCAGGTCGGGGTTGCGGGTGCGGACGGCCACCCGGTGCCAGCCCGCGTCCGCCGACGACTCGAACGCCAGCAGGTACTGGTGCCGAAGGTCGACAACGAGCCGTCGGGCGATGAGGCTCGTCTCGGCCGGCGTCGACGCGATCAGCATGTCCCCGCCGGTCCAGTAGGCGAGGTTGGCGAGCCGTGTCGTAATCGGCTCCCCATCGGTACGCAGCGGCGTGCCCCCGCGCTGCGGGTTGTTGTACGGCGACATCACGGCCACCACGTAGACCGGCACGTCGATGGCGCTGGCGATCCCCGACACGTCGCGCGCGGTGCGCGTGCTGGCGGTGTCGAGCCCGGCGGTGACCACGATGAGCGCCCGCCGCTTCGTCGGCCGCGACTCCAACCGCGCGGCCGTGCTGGCGATGGCGTCATAGAGCGCCGTGGTGCCGTACGCCGTCAACTTCGGCAGCGCGGCAATCACCTCGTCGGCGTCACTCGTGAAGGGCTGCACCTCGGTCAGGGTCTGGTCGAACGCAAACAGCGCGACCTCGTCCTTGCCGGGGTCGAACCAGGCCAGCAGGTGCTTGATGACCTCGCGCGCCTGGTCGAGGTTGCGCGACAGCTTCATGCTGCCGCTCTGGTCGATGAGCACACCGAACGTCACCGGACCCTGGTCGGAATAGCCGAAGTCGACGATGGGTCTGGGAGCGCCGTTCTCGAGGATCTGGAAGTCTTCCCGCCGCAGATCGCGCACCGGGCGACCGTTGCGGTCCTTCACCACGGCGTTCACCGACACGAGGCTGACGCTGCTGCGGAAGGTCGGTTGCTGGGGTGGCGCACTCTCATCTCCGGCCACAGAAGCCGGCGGTTGCGCGGCGTGCAGCGGCGCCAGCGCGAGCGCTGAGGCCATCACCCCGTGCAGTCCTGCTTTCCAGACCTTCCTCATGGCACCTTCCTGTAAATCAAGATGTTTGCCAGTCATTTCGTCCCCGAAACGGAACGGCGGTATGGTGCAGCGGGCCTCCGGTCGAGCCAGAATCATGTAGAAATGACACAGTGGTGTAACTTCTGCGTGCCGCCCGACAGATTTGCCTGTCACCCTGTCGGTTTCCCGGGCGTTTCGAGAGAACGAGGCCTACCAGATCGTCGTAGTGAAACCGCGGAACCTGTAGGGGCTACAATCGCCGCGATGGCAACCGACACGAGCGCGCCCCTGCCCGTCGCGGATCGGGTCAGCGGATTCAGCTATGCGATCCGCAACATCGTGGTGGAGGCCAAGAAGGTCGAGGCCGCCGGCCGCAAGGTCGAGTACCTCAACATCGGTGACCCGATCCCCTTCGGGTTCGTGACGCCGCCCCACCTGGTGGAGGCGGTCGCCAGGGCGGTTCGCGACGGTTTCAACGGGTACGCGCCGTCGCCCGGCATCCTCGAAGCGCGCGAGGCCGTCGCCGACGATTTCTCGGCGCGCGGCCTCCCGACCGATCCCGATCGGGTGCTCGTGACGTCGGGCACGTCCGAGGGCATCGAGCTGACGCTCACGGCGCTGCTCAACCCCGGCGACGAGGTTCTGGTCCCGACGCCGACGTACCCGCTGTACACCGCAGTGATCGCCAAGCTCGGCGCGGTGGAGCGGTACTACCGCACCGACCCCGGCAAGGGCTGGCTCCCCGACCTGGAGCACCTCGCGACACTCGTCACCGGACGCACCCGGGCGCTCGTGGTGATCGACCCGAACAACCCCACCGGCGCGGTATACCCGCAGGAGGTGCGGCGCGCACTCGTGGAGTTCTCGGAGCGCCACGGGCTGCTCCTCATCGCCGACGAGGTGTACGCGGATCTGGCCTATGACGGGCCGGTCGCGCCGCTTGGGCTCATCGACCCGGAAGCGGCCGTCATCTCGTACTCGTCTCTCTCGAAGGCCTACCTGGCGCCCGGCTGGCGTGCCGGCTGGATGGTCGTGGGCCGCACGCCGCGCCTCGACGGGCTGCTGGGCGGATTGCGCAAGCTCGCCGACGGGCGTCTGTGCAGCCCGGGGCCCGTGCAGTACGCGATCACCGCGGCGTTGCGCGAGGACCGGTCCCATCAGGCGAGGCTACGCGAGCAGTTGCGCGAACGGGCCGAAATCACCACGAGTCGCCTCAACGCGATCCCCGGCATGACGTGCGTCGCACCGCGCGGCGCGTTCTACGCCATGCCGCAGGTGGCGCTGCCGCCGGGCGCGACCGACGTCGACTTCGTGCTGGGGCTGCTGCGTGCCATCGGCGTGCTGACGGTGTTCGGCTCCGGCTTCGGCACGGACCCGGCCATGGGCTGCTTCCGCGTCGTGTTCCTTGCGGCGCCCGCCGATCTCCACCGCATCTACGACAGCGTCGCCGAGTACACGGGCGAGTTCCTGGCCGGCCGCACGGCGATTGGGTAGGGTCGCCGTGGATGCCCAGGGCCGGCTCCGATGGGTAGGGCCGGCGCTCCGATGGGTAGGGCCGATTTTCCGATAGGTAGGGCCGGCTCTCCGAGCCTTGCCCCAATCGCAGGGCAGAGCGTCGCTGCGGCGGTGACGCTCGCCTACGCGCTGATCGCAGTCGCCTGGACGTGGCCGCTCGCCACGTCGCTGACCCACGACGTGCCCTGGGATCTCGGCGATTCTCTCCTGAACTGCTGGATTCTGGCCTGGCACTTCCACCAGGCGGGCCGCGGGCTGCGCGGCGACATCGGTGCCTTCGGCGACTGGTGGCACCCGAACATCTTCCACCCCGCGCCGTACGCGATCGGGCATTCCGAGCTGCTCGTCGCGCAGGCCGTGCAGGGCGCGCCGGTGTTTGCCGCCACGGGTAACCTGATCCTCACGTACAACCTGCTGTTCCTGTCATCGTTCATCCTGTCGGCGCTGGGCGTGTTCCTGCTCGTGCGCAGCCTGACGCGAGATGCGACGGCGGGCTTCGTCGCCGGCCTGCTCTACGGGTTCGCGCTGTATCGCGTCGCCCAGGGCCCGCACCTGCAGGTGCTGTCGTCGCAGTGGTTCCCGTTCGTGCTGTGGGGGCTCCACGAGTGGTGGGAGCGTGGTCGGCTGCGTCACGCGGTGCTCGCTGGCCTGGCGCTCGCCGCGCAGAACCTGTCCAACGGCTACTTCCTCGTGTACGCCGCGCTCTGGCTGCCGCCATACGTGGTCGCCCAGATCGTGCTGCGTCGTCGCGTCCTCGAGTGGCGTGCGTGGATGGGTCCGGTGGTCGCGGCCGCCATCGGCGTCGGCATCACCGCCCCGTTCCTCTACCCCTACCTGCAACTGCGCGCGCTGGGCCAGCCGCCCCGGCCGCTCGTCGCCGTCGTCCAGTACAGCGCCGACACGCAGGCGTGGCTCACGGCGAACGACCAGTTGCGGTTCTGGGGATCGCGCCTGCAGACGCTCGTACGACCTGAGGGGGATCTGTTCCCCGGCCTCGTGCCCCTCGTCCTCGTCGCGCTGCTCGTGCTGCTCGTCGGCGTCCGTCGGTGGCAGTCGCTGCAGGGCGATGGGAAGGCCATTCCTGCACGTCCTGCTGATTCGGAAGGTGTCGCCGACGCCGGCCGATGGCTGGGCTCTGAAGGTAGCGCCGGCCGGCCCATCCGGGCCATCCAGACTGCAGCCGGAACGCGGCGTCGAAGGGCCTGGGTATCGGCCCGCGGGGCGATCGCTGCCGTTGCCTGTGGGTCTACCACCGCGCACGCGGCCGCGATCGTGCTCGCGTTGTTCGGGGGTCACGCACGGCTGTACCTCGGGCCGGTGACGGTGAGCATCACCGACGGCACGCGGCTGCTCATGGGGTTCGCCGTCAGCGCCATCGTGCTACTCGCCGCGTCGTCACGTGCCCGGCGCCTCCTCCGCGACGACCCGCAGCAGCCCGTCGTGGCGTGGCTTGCGCTCGCGGCGATGACGGTGTGGCTGTCGTTCGGCCCGATCGTGCACGTCGGCGGGCGGATTGCCCGGACCTGGCCCTCCCTCTACCTCGCGGTGTACGAGCTGGTTCCGGGCGCCGATGCGCTTCGTGTGCCGCCACGCATCGCCATGGTCACGGCGCTCGCGTTGAGCGTGCTTGGCGGGCTCGCGGTGGCCGAGTTGACGCGCCGACGGGGCGGCACGCTCGCGAGCGGACTGCTGGCCGCGGCCTTCGTGGCCGAGAGCTGGCCGGCGCCGGTGCCCATCAACCTGCGCCTCGATCCCGCGCCGCTCGCGCCGCTCACCGAGCCCATCCCGCCGCGGCCCGACGCGCATCCGCTGGCCCGCGCCATCGCGGCGCTCCCGCCCGATGCGGTGCTCGTGGACTTACCCTTCGGCTCGTTGCCCTACGAGGTGTGGTGGCAGTACCTGTCGGCCGGACACTGGCGGGCTCGCGTCAACGGCTACAGCGGTGACGTGCCTGCCGGCTTCCTCGCGCTCGACCAGGTGCTGTCGTCGTTGCCCGGCAAGACGGAAGGCGCGATGGACGCCCTGCATGCCCGCGGTACGACGCACGCAGTCCTCCATGCCGGCGCCTGGCCGTCGCCCGACGGCCCGCGCGCGATGCGCGAGTGGCTGCGCGCGCATGGCGCCACGCTGCACGACACGGTCGGCAGCAGCGAGATTTGGCGTCTGGCCCCCTGAGGCCGGCAGACGGACGGCGTTCCCCCTCGTGTGCGCTTCTGGCACACTGTGCACACGGTGGGCGCGTGCGCTTCCGGCGCACAGGGTTGTCGACGGCCGGTTTCCTGCGTGTTCTGGCGATCGCGATCCCGGCACCGGATTTGATCCCCGTCATGGCGGGGCACCCCACGCGCCCCGACGACCCATGGCGACGCTGGCCCTGAAGTTCTGGCACCGTGACCTCTCGAAGGGGGAGATTGCCATCCTGGCGTTCTTCCTCGTGCAGGCGCTCGACGCCGCCTTCACCTACTGGGGCGTCGCCATGCACGGGCGCGGCATCGAGGCGAACCCGCTGCTCGCGTCGCTGATGTGGTCGATTGGCGAGGGCCCGGCCCTCGCGTCGGCGAAGCTCACCGCCGCGGCGTGCGGGATGATCCTGCACCTCACGCACGTCCACCGGATCGTCGCGGCGCTGACCGCTTTCTATGTGTGCGCCGCGCTGCTTCCCTGGATGTACGTCCTCACGAGCGTCTGAGCGTTGAGCGGGGAGGGGCGCCTCACCGAGACGCCCATCACCGCCGCGCCGCGTCGAGGCCCGGGGGCGGGATCAACACGCAGCCGTCGGCGCCTGCCGGACGGTCCCACGCCAGAACACGTGCGGCGCAGCCGGCCGGCTGGGACAGCCGCCCTACCAGTTACACTGACGCGCGATGCGCACCGATCCGCTCGCCTACCTCGGGGACCAGCTCGAGGACCTCCGCAGCCAGGGCCTCTACCGCAAGCTTCGGGTGCTCGAGAGCGCGGCCGAAGCCACCTCGGTGTTCGACGGCACGTCGGTCGTCAACCTGTCGTCCAACAACTACCTCGGCCTCACGACCCACCCGAAGCTGAAACAGAAGGCCATCGAGGCCATCGAGCAGTTCGGGGTCGGTTCGGGTGCCGTGCGCAGCATCTCCGGCACGATGGCGATGCACATGGAGCTCGAGCGGCGCCTCGCCGAGTTCAAGCACACCGAAGCCGTTGTCGTCTTCCAGAGCGGGTTCACGTCCAACGCCGGGACCGTCTCATCCATCCTGACGCGTGACGATGCCATCGTCTCCGACGAGCTGAACCACGCAAGCATCATCGACGGCGCACGCCTCAGCCGCGCCACGATCAAGGTCTACCCGCACGGCGACGCCGACGCCGCACGCCGGATCCTGAGCGAGCTGCCCGCTACGCAGCGAAAGCTGCTGATTACCGATGGCGTCTTCAGCATGGACGGCGATCTCGGCCCTCTGCCCGCGCTCTGCGAGGCCGCCGAAGCATACGGCGCGATCATGATGGTGGACGACGCGCACGCGAGCGGCGTGTTCGGGCGCAACGGTCGTGGCACCGTGGACCACTTCGACATGCACGGTCGCGTGGACATCCAGGTCGGCACGCTCTCGAAGGCCGTCGGTGCGCTTGGCGGGTACGTCGCGGGAAACCGCAACCTCATCGAGTTCCTCTACCACCGCGCGCGGCCCTTCCTTTTCTCCACGTCGCATCCGCCGTCGGTCACGGCGAGCTGCCTCGCGGCGCTCGACCTGCTGCTCGAGGAGCCGCAGCTGATCGAGCGGCTCTGGGAGAACACGCGGTTCTTCAAGGCCGGCCTCGCGGCACACGGGTTCGACACGGGGATCAGCGAGAGCCCGATCACGCCGGTCATGGTCGGCGACGGCGCGCGGGCGATGCAGTTCTCCGATCGCCTGTTCGCCGAGGGCGTGTTCGCGCAGGGCATCGCCTTCCCGACGGTCGCGCGCGACAGGGCCCGAGTGCGCACCATCGTCTCGGCAGCACACACACGCGAGGAACTGCAGTTCGCGCTCGACGTATTCGGGAAGGTGGGCAGGGGGATGGGGATCATCTGAGAATTGCAGAATTGCAGAATTGCAGAATTGCAGAATTGCAGGAATTTCAGAATGTCAACTGGACTGCGCCCTTTTGGAGCGCAACCGAAGGCGACGAAATGCTGAAATTCTGAAATTCCGAAATTCTGAAATTTCCAATGCCAAGTGACCAAGCAGAAGATCGGTGACCGGGCGCGCGCGTTCATCGACGACTACACGCGCGACCTGACCGCACGCGACCTGCAGCGCGTCTTCACCCGCGAGACGCGCGACATGGTGACCTTCTTCACGCAGGGCACCGAGCAGGAGCGCGTGACGATGCGCGATCTCCTGCGGCATCCGTTCAGGAACGCCCGTCAGTTCTTCCTCACGTTCGCGATGCGGCTGACCGCGGCCCGGCGCATCCTCTACGCGATCGCCGCCGGCCTGTTCATCGTCGGCATCTTCGAGACGATCCGGATGACGCCCGGCGACAGCAGCTGGCAGGACGGCCTGCCCAAGCTGATCATCGCGTTCGGGATCATCCACCTGATCCTGCTGCTCGAGGTCGCCGACCGCCTCACACTGAAGCACGAACTGAACGTCGCGCGCGACATCCAGCGCGCCATGCTGCCTGCCGGCACGCTGACCATCGGCGACATCGAGGCGCACGGCGACACGCAGCCGGCAAACACCGTGGGCGGCGACTTCTACGACATCCTGCCGCGCGCCGACGGCCAGGTGCTCGTCGTGCTCGGCGACGTCGCCGGCAAGGGCACTCCTGCGGCGCTGCTGATGGCGTTGTTCCTCGCCATGACGCGGACGCTGCTCGACGAGTCGCTCCCGCCGGCGGTACTGGCCGTGCGCCTCAACGAACAGCTGATGCGGCACGCGCCGCGATCGCGCTTCATCACGGCGTTCATCGCCTTGTGCGATCCGGTCAGCGGCGCCGTGCGGTACGTGAACGCGGGACAGAACCCTCCGCTGGTGCGTCGCGCCTCCGGACGGCTGGAATGGCTGTCGCCCACGGGCATGGCGCTCGGTCTCTCCCGGAAGGCCGCGTACGAGGAACAGCACCTCGTACTGGCCTCCGGCGACCTCCTGATGGCCTACAGCGACGGCATCACCGAGGCCGCCTCGCCGGCCGGTGTGGAGTTCGGTGACGAGGGCTTGCGCGTGCTCGCCGACCAGATGGACGGACTGCGCGCCGGGCTCGTGGCCCGGCGCGTGATCGACGAGGTGAAGGCCCACACCGACGATACCGCGTTGTTCGACGACCTCACGGTGCTCGTCTGTCGCCGCGGGCCTGTAGTGGCGCCCCCGCCGCCGCTCCCCGACGCCTGACGCGCGCCAAGAGTACGCAGGTAGCCGTCGGGCCCTACCCGACGGGCTGCTCGTCGTCGGTCGCCAAAGGGGCGACGGCGACGTACCAGGCGTCCCCGCCGCCGAGGCCAGCAGCGGGCGTATGATGGGATCTCGTACCGATCCTGCACGCCGTGCGTACCTGCGCGTGTTCCCTCATCGTGGTGGCGCTCTTCTCCCTGCCTGCCACGGCGCAGCCGGCCGATCCCGTCGGCGCGCTCCTCGTGCGCGTGGAACAGGCCCTCGCCGCCAGCGATCCGGCATCGGTTGCCGCGCTCTTCGGGCCCGACGTGGACCCGGCGCACGTGGACGCACTCTCGGCCGAATCGGCCCGCGAGAAGACGACCCGCGCCGTCGTCAAGGAGCGGGATCGCTCCGATCTGCCCGGCGGTGACCTGCGCCTGCTCGTCGACGTGCTCGTCGAGACCAGTGCGCACGCGCGCGTCTCGACGTGGCGCCTCGAGGTCGATACGGCTGCCCCCGAGGAACACCGCATCCGCTCCGCCGGCCGCCTGAGCGTCGTCGACGGCCTGGTGCGCCTGTCGCTGAGCGGACGCCAGTACGCGGTCAAGGACCTCACCATCCGCGGCGAGGACCTGCTCGTCACCGTCCCCTCCGGCGTCGCGTTCACGTCCGAGGTGAACGGCACGCTGACCGGGCTGGTGGTGTACGGAAACGGCGAGGTCGCGTTCACGCCGCCCGACGAGACCGAGAAGGGGCAGGTGCGCCTGCTGACCGGCGACGACGCTCTCCGTACCCGCGTGTCGCGCCTGTTCCTGCGCGTCAACCCGGCCGACGCCGCGCAGCGCATCACGCTCGACGCCCTCCAGCCGATGACCGTCGAGCGCTCGGCGCTCGATCGCGCACGACGTTACTTCGCCGAGCAGGCGTCGCTCTCCTACAGCCTGGACCTGAACGACCTCAGTCGCGACACCTGGAACCTGGTACCGCCGATCGGCGACATGCTGATCGACATGGACCTCGATCGCTACGGCCAGCTGTCGTATGCACGCAGCGGCGGCGAGGCCGAGGACGTCTCGCTCTTCGACCGCAAGCGGCGCAAGAACGTGTCGATCTACACGTCGGCGGCGAACCTGGCGGCGCGCGGGTCGCGACGCTACGACGACGAGGCCCAGGTCGACTACACGGTCGAGCACTACAACGTGGACGTCACGTTCGACCCGAACCGCCTGTGGTTCGAGGGACGTGCCGACCTCGACGTGCTGATCACCGGACATGTCGCCCAGACGCTGACGTTGCGGCTTGCCGAGCCGTTGACGCTGCGCGCGGTCACCTCCGACGAGTTCGGGCGCCTCCTCGCGCTGCGGGTGCGGGGGCAGAACAACATCGTGGTGAACCTGCCCGACTCCCTGCGCCACGGCCAGCGCGTCCGCCTGCGGGTGGCGTACGGCGGCCGGCTGCCGCCGCTCGCTCCCGATCGCGAGGCGATTGCCGCGGGTCAGCCGCTGATCTCCGAGGTGGCGATCGAGCCGGAGCCGCGTTTTGCCTACAGCAATCGCTCGTACTGGTATCCGCAGGGGCTCGTGCCCGGGTATGCGACGGCCCGGATCCGTGTCAACGTGCCCGAGGACTACACGGTCATCGGCAGCGGCATTCCCGACGAGCCGACGACGGTCACCGGCGACGACGGCAAGGCCCGCCGCGCCTTCACGCTCCGCGCCCTGCAGCCGCTGCGCTACCTGTCGATCGTCGTGAGCCGGTTCCAGCACGTGGTCACGGGAGAGTTCTCGCGCACGCCGGACGATGCCGAACGCGTCAGCAGCGGCAGGCGCCTGTCACGCGCGGGAACCGGCGTGTTCTACGACACGGCCACGGTGGAGATGTGGAGCCAGCCGCGCCAGACGAGCCGCGCGCGCGACCTGCTGGCGACGACCACCGACATCCTGCGCTTCTACTCCGAGATCGTCGACGACGTGCCGTATCCCACGTTCAGGCTCGCGCTCGTGGAGGACGTGCTGCCGGGGGGCCACAGTCCGGCGTACTTCGCGATGCTCCACCAGCCGATGCCCGGGACGCCGTTCTCGTGGTCCCGCGATCCGGTGGCCTTCGACGACTTCCCGCAGTTCTTCCTCGCGCACGAGCTCGCGCACCAGTTCTGGGGACAGGCGGTGTCGGGCGAGAACTACCACGAGCAGTGGATCAGCGAAGGCTTCGCCCAGTACTTCGCGCTGCTCTACGCGCAGAAGACGCGGCCGCAGGACACCGCCGACGGGATCGTGAAGCAGATGCAGCGGTCGGCCATCGAGGCGAGTGCGCAGGGACCGATCTGGCTGGGCTATCGGCTCGGACACCTCAAGGGCGACAGCCGGGTGTTCCGCTCGGTTGTCTACAACAAGGGCGCGCTCGTGCTGCACATGCTGCGGCGCCTCATCGGCCCGGACGCATTCGGCCGCGGGCTGCAGCGGTTCTACGGGATGAGCCGCTTCCGCCGGGTGGGCACCGAGGACCTCCGCGCAGCCATGGAAGCGGAGGCGGGACAGCCGCTCGAGCGGTTCTTCGATCGCTGGGTCTACGGGTCGGAGATCCCCACGATCCGGACCAGCTGGGAGGTGGCACAGGTCGAGACTGCCGGGGCGGACGGGCAGGCACCGGCGTTCGGCGCCGTGCGCCTGACGCTCGAGCAGGGCCCACGCGTCCACGACGTGCCGCTGACGGTGACGCTCGAGTACCAGGACGGCCGCACGGACCGGGCGCTTGCCGTCGCCGACGGGACGGTCACCGAAGTCGTGCTGCCGGTGAACGGGCCGGTCCGGGACCTGCGCTTCAACGAGGATCACGCCGC